>CALGOI010000171.1 GCA_937959065.1 uncultured Ignavibacteriota bacterium
GAAAGTGCTGGAATAATTGAATATGATAGAAAATATCAATATCATTCTTTTCACTTCAACTTTATCATTCGCGATAAGTTTTGTGAAATAAACACCGGAAGCAAAGTTAGCTGCGTTCCATGTAACTTCGTGAATCCCCTCTGACATACTCTCGTTCAGTAGAGTTGCAACTTCTCTTCCCACCATATCATAAATTTTCAAAGTTACATTACCAAAAAATGCTTCTGGTAATTCAAATTTTATGTTTGTAGATGGGTTAAACGGATTAGGATAATTTTGATAGAGCTTTGGTGTCTCAAGCTCAACTATAAAGTTATTATCACCAACCGCTGATTTGAGAGGAAGTTCGATATAAGTATCCCTTAAGTAGATCTGGTTTTTACTCTTGGTCATTACAGGGAGAACGTGCGGATTTGTACTTAAAAATGAAGTATCCGACGGAGCATGGTCAAAGTTCGTGGCAACGATCTTTATCCTGCTTCCCGGCTGAAATTTGTGAGCGTGTCCAAGGCCTTCAATATCAGTTGTCCTGATTTGATCTTTTACATAATATCTGTCTGTATAATTAATCCTTGTGATAAAGTTCTCCGCACCATTCGAAGTGACTTCATATATCTGGAAGTTATACTGGCAAATATTAGCATTTGCCTGGTATTTCAAATGAACTTTAGGAACGCCTATCATATAAGTTGCATTCGAAAGCGGATCAGAAACGAATGAAACATTATCTTTCTTAAACTTATCATTAAAATTCGCACCTTTGAATTCATCATAGACCGCATCTTGTAAGGAATAATTACCTTTTACATTATTTTCAAAATCCTCTTTTCTTGATGAACTGCCCTCCGGAGTTGTAGAAAGTTTGTTATTTCTTCTTGGGTAAAATTTAACATTAGTTACCCCCTGCGGCGGCCATGTTGATGAGCTGCCGTGTTCAAAGCTCCAGTAGTTCCCTACCTTTGGATGTGTTGTATAAGCAACCTGGTATCTGTCATATGACGGATAACCGCTAGGATAATCCCAGATTACATGGAAGAACCAGTCATTAAAGAACTGCATGTGCCAAATATTCTCGCTTTCAGATATATCACCTCCGTGCCCCATTACAGCACCAAAGTATATTATATGTTCAGGAGAGATATTCCCGAAAGATTCTATTCCATGTTTTGCATTAAAGAAGTAATCCTGCCATGAATTCTCAACGAGTAAAGGTACGGTATTATTCTGCACTATATGGTCGAAATCCCTTCCGACAGGCATATAACAAGCTAATGAATCCCATTTATCTGATTTTACCCCGCATGCGTAGACCCAGTCTGACATTCTGTCAACTAATGGATTATACCTGGCTGAATCAGGTGTATATTCAATAGTCCATAAGTAAGACATTTTTGGTGAACCATTTTCGATCCAGCTAGTTGCAAACTTAGGTGAGGTCAAAGCAGAAATAATACCTTTCACCTTCATTCCGTTACAAGCAGCTATATAAGGAACAGTTCCCCCCTGAGATCCGCCCATAATAGCTATTCTGCTGGTATCGCCACCAACTAAGTCATTTTTAATATAATTTACAAATTCCATTAAGTCCTCGGCTTCGACAGTACTCATCAAATTTGAGAGACCTCCTGAAAGACCCTGTCCCCTTACACTATATGTATAAACTACATAATTGTATTGTGCCTGCGCCAAAGCAAAATGTTCGAGAGTTTCTTTTCGATCCCCGTAACCATGAACCATAATTACAATTGGATACCCGTTGGGAAGATAGATATTCGGCTCGCTAGGATAGAATTTAGAACAATCCATAAGTGCGCCATCCCTGAGGGTTAAATAGAAATCATCCTGAATAACAGAATAAGGATTATCCAATTGCGGACCGGCTTGCGGCAAGTGCTTAAACTCATACCTGTCAAGTTTCGGCGGTTTTGGAACTATACTTTGCTGTGCAAATGATGAAGTCACTACAATTGCACCCACAAAAAAAACGATTAAGAAAGTAAATGTTTTCATCCTCAAATTGTTAAATATTATAAAATCTTTTAAGTTCTTCATAAATAAGAGAACTTGTATTACCGGTGCCATAAGTATAATTATACTCACCGTTAATTTTCTCTTTGTATGATTTTGAATATTCTAAAAACTCATGTACATTATCATTGTTAAATTCCAACAGCTTTGCGTTGTGGTCAAGCACTTCAGGCCTTTCGGTAACTTTTCTCAGGATACCGCAGGGTACATTAAAGAATAATGACTCTTCCTGCAAACCGCCCGAATCTGTAAGAATTGAATGGCTGTTTTTTACATAGCCCAGCATTTCAAAATAATCGTGTATTGGTTCTCTGATAATCAAATTGTCCTTCATTTCTCCATTCAGTCCTTTATGGAAACTGTCCTTAACGAGTGGATTTGGATGCATTAAATGGATTACATCAGCATCATTACCCGTAGCGACTACATTATTGAGAATAGAGGCATAAGATGAAACATTATCCCAGTTTTCTCTCCTATGAAGAGTACTGAGAATAAACTTATTATCGTGATTAGCTTCTTTGATCTTATTTTCATTTAGTAGTGTAATTATTGCATCATTAATAGTATTACCTACTATAAAGCATTTCGAATCTTTAATCCCTTCATTAATCAGGTTTTGATAACTAATATTGGTCGGGCAAAAGTTGATCGACGCAAGACGAGAAATTGATTCCCTTATAAGCTCTTCAGGAAATGGATTTTTATGATCGAATGATCGTAGTCCTGCCTCAATATGAAATACAGGAATTTCGTTAAAGAATGACCACATAGCTCCGCAATAAGCTGAGGTAGTATCGCCCTGTACAAAAACACCGGCTATATCTTTCTTAGTGATCTGAGAATCATCAGCAAACATCCTGTTTAACTGGTCAAGCGTATGTGAAACGAACTGGTTAATGTCGGTTGATCTGTTTGGGATTTCATCGGCTACAATATCGGACTGCAAACCAATGTGATCAAGTATATCGGATGATATCTTTTGTTGAGCAGTATTTACCAGAACCGGGTAAAACTCTTCAGAATTTTTTAATATCCTGTATAAGTCAAAGAGTTTGATGATTTCAGGCCTGGTAACAATTAAAATTAGTATTATTTTTTTGTCCCTGTCAGAGTGTGGCACTAACTCCCTATTCGTATGCATTATGTAAATTAGTTAATTTATTATTATAGAGCAAATACAATGCCAAACCCATTCAATTACAAAAATAATCTTAATAATGTTCTGTTGAATCCCAAACCACTTTATCTTTGGTCTGTCTGAATACTTTTATTGCTCTGATGATCGCAAAAAAGTTAACTACGTTATCAAAGAAAATCCTTATAATGCTCATAATTGCATATCTTAATCCATACCAATTATAAGTAAATGCAAACCTATGATAGATCCTTCCTAAGGTGAATAACAGACTCATCAGCATCAGTTATCTCAGAACTGAATTCTGTTCTACAATGACAGGAAGAACATCTATTCCAAATGCTCTTGTTATACCAAATGCCAAAAAGTAAGCGAACACGATAAAAGATAATGCTGTACCAATAAAGCTTACTATTGTCTTCCTGTCCCGCGCGAGGAAATATTTAGTTTTAAAAGTACCCTTCCATCCGTGAATCTTCCAGTTCTGGAATACAATACCTGCAATCCATCTTGATTTTTGCTTTACAGAAGCCCAGAATGAATTCGGGAAATATTCACCGGTACCAATCCTGGAATTACCATAACGTGCATCCGTTTTTAAGTTTACAAACGATGTTTTAAAACCAAGTTTGTAAAATCTTAAACCAAGCTCATAATCTTCTGTTAAGTTGGCATCATTAAATATAGGATACTTCTTTTTGTCTCTAAGGTTGATCTCTTTTTGCTTGGGTCTCATTACTACAGGAATTGTCTCACCTGTTTTCTCTTCCACTCTTCCTTCAAGAACAAAGTCAGGATTAGCCTTTTTCTCGGTAGGTTTAACTTCTTTTTTAACAGTAGTTTCTTCGACCTTTTTTTGCTCAATAGCCACATCAACGGACTGTTCTGCATCAGAATCCATTTTTATATCTGCTATTTCTTTTTCTTCTGGTTTAGCAGTTTCGTTAATAATATCGGCATCTACTAACTGTGTATAAAAAGAATCAAAGAGTCTTTTATAAAGGTCCTCCTTTTCTCCGTTTTCTTTTTTAGCTTCGCTTTCTGTTGGAACATCTTTTAACTTCTCCTGAATTTTGGATTCAAGATCATCAAGTTTTTCAGTAATGGATTCAGTTTCTTCAACAGCAACTACATCTCTCCCCGCATCTAATAGTTCTTTTCTTTCCTTGACACTTTCATCAACGTCTTTAAGTTTTGCATAAAGGTCTGATACCTGTTCTTTTATTTCCTCTTTAGATATTTTTTCCTCCTCGGTAGTTGATTCGGAAGACATAGATTTACCTGTAAGTGACTCAATATTCTGATAAATCTTTTTTAAAGATTCATCTATTGTGCTAAGTTTAATGTATAGTTCTTGCTGTTCACTTTTTTGTTCAGTTGACTTTGATTCATCGTCACCATTTCCAAACTTTAAACCGGCTTCTTTTAATTTTTCCTTTTCTTCGGGTGACTTTTTATCATGGAGTTTTTTTACTCTATCTTCGATCTCTTTGATCATCTCATCAACTGAAATAGGATCACTCTGGCTGTCTTTAGTTTCCTTGATTTGATGAACTTCTTCTGCTTCCTCCATTTTTGCAAACCTGTTATCAGATTCCTCTTCAACAATATCTTCTTCAAGCTCTTGAGTTCCAGTGATTTTATCTCCGCTAATAAGAATATCCTGTTCAGAGCTATCTTGCTCATCTTTATCTTTTGATGAATCAGTATCTACTAAGAGGTCTTGCTCGGGGATAACCTCAGCATCAAGTAACTGTGTGAAGAAATTATCGAACATCTTATCATAAGAGCCATCTTCCATTAATTCCTTTTTACAGCTCTCCAGCAGCTCATTGCTGGCCACTTTGTCACCATAGTTAAGATCAAGGAATTTTTGAAAGCTTTTCCTGTCGGTAACTTCAACTTCAAATGGAATATC
>CALGOI010000172.1 GCA_937959065.1 uncultured Ignavibacteriota bacterium
TCGATTTTAAATTACCTTAATGATCCTGTTTTTCAACTTGACCCATCAGGGAAAATTATTTATGTAAACAAACAATGGGAAGACCTTACTGGGTTCTCTTCTTCTGAAGTTATAGGAAGAAATTTCCTTAACTATATCCACGATGATGATTTTAATGCTTTTGAAGATCAAATAAAGTCCTTTATTAATTCCGGACATAATCTGAATATTGAAGAAATAAAATGGTTGAAAAAAGACGGTGGATATGCCTGGGTTGGACTTTATGCTAATGTTCATAATAATGGCAACGAGATTATTGTATCTGGTTGTTTAAAAGATATCTCGCATAAAAAAGAAGTTGAAAAACAACTTAAGAAAATTGAAAATCGTTATGACACTGTACTCAATACGGTAAAAGATATTGTCTATCAAACGGACAAGGAAGGTAAGTGGATTTATCTTAGCAATGCATGGGAAAAAACAACAGGATATGAAATAAAGGAAAGCATTTCTAAAAAAGTACACGACTTTATTCTTGAAGAGGATAGAAAGAGACATTCTGAGATACTTGAGGGCATGATTAAAAAGAATGCTGATTTTGATCATGGAGATTTTAGAGTCATTCGAAAAGACGGCCAAACAAGACTATTTGAGTATAGTAGATTTTTAATTTATGATGAGGATAATAATTTCGTTGGCACTACAGGTACTCTTACCGATGTTACTGAAAGAAAAAAATGGGAAGAAGAATTAATTAAAGCTAAAGAAGCTGCTGAAGAAGCCGCAAAAGTAAAATCCGAATTCCTTGCTATTATGAGCCACGAAATCAGAACTCCGATGAATGGCGTAATTGGAATGACCGGACTTTTAATGGAAACTGATCTTACGCCGGAACAACGGGAGTTTGTTGAAACTATCAGGGTTAGCGGTGATACACTATTAACCCTCATTAATGATATTCTGGACTTCTCAAAGATCGAATCCGGCAAAATGGACCTTGAAGAACAGCCTTTCGAACTTAAAGAATGTATTGAAGATGCTTACGACTTACTTGCATCAAAAGCTGTTGAGAAAAAACTAGACCTTCTTCACCTAATCGATAAAGATGTTCCGCCATTTATTGTTGGTGATGTTACCCGCTTAAGGCAGATTTTAGTGAACCTCGTAAGCAACGCGATTAAGTTTACTAATGATGGGGAAGTTTTTATTTCCGTTCAGAATGTGTCGGATAACCCAAATGAAGTCGTGTTGCAGTTTGCTGTTAAAGATACAGGTATTGGTATCCCGGGTAATAAGCTCGATGTTATTTTCGAATCGTTCTCTCAGGTCGATTCTACAACAACAAGAAAGTATGGTGGTACCGGTCTGGGGCTGGCTATTTGTTCTAAACTCGTAAACCTGATGGGCGGCAAGATTTGGGTAGAAAGTGAGGTCGGAAAAGGTTCTACTTTCTATTTTACAATTAATACAAAACCTTCTCAGCTGACACCTGCTAAAGTCTATCTCAAATCGACTATGTCTGTCCTCCAGGACAAAAGGGTGCTGATTGTTGATGATAATGAAACAAACAGGCATATTCTTACTCTTCAATGCCAGATGTGGGGTATGATTCCTCGAACGGCTTCAAGCGGTGCCGATGCTCTGAAAATCATATCCAATAAAGCACCGTTTGATCTTGCCATTATTGACATGCTGATGCCGGAAATGGATGGATTACAACTCGGGCAGGAGATTCGTAAATTGAGGACACCAAAGCAGCTTCCTATGATTATGCTTACTTCAGTAGGAAAGCAAGAAGAAAATGAAAAACAGTTTAAAGAATTATTTTCTGCTTACATCTCCAAACCCGTTAAACAATCGTATCTCCTTGATGTTCTCCTTAATGTTTTCTCTGATGAGATCAAACACAAAATGCTTGAACAGCAAGCTGTTGTAAATGATAATAGTGATAAAGTTCCAATGAGAATACTTGTCGCTGAAGATAATATTATTAATCAAAAACTCGTTCTTAAAATTCTTCAACAACTTGGCTATAGAGCTGAAGTAGCAAGTAACGGTGTCGAGGTAATAGACTCGCTAAGACGGCAACATTATGATATCGTCTTTATGGATATACAAATGCCGGAAATGGACGGTATCGAAACAACGAAATATATTCACACACATTGGAAAAAAGATAATCGTCCTGTCATCATTGCAATGACAGCTAATGCTATGAAAGGGGATAAAGAGAAGTTTATTTCCGAAGGTATGGATGATTATATCAGTAAACCCATTATTATGGAGGAAGTAAACAATCTCATAAATAAATGGGGTAAAACTACTTCAGAACAAAAGAAAAACGGTAAACCGAAGCTTAAATCTTCATTGATGCTTGATCTAAATCTCATTTCTGGTCTTAATACTGAAGCAAGCAATGGTAAAAGCGATTTCTCTAAAGTTGTAGATTTATATATTAATGTCGCTCCTGAACTGCTAAATGAGCTGAATATTTCACAGATAGAGCAGGATGTTGAAAAATTCAAGAAAGCTGCTAACAATCTCAAGCGTATAAGTTTTAAAGTAGGAGCTAAAAGACTGGCTGAATTATGTATGAAACTCGAACATATTGATTCTAATGTTAATTTTGATGAACTTGGTAAAATTGTCGAAAGAATGAAGGATATTTACAATATTACTACCAATGAGTTAAAGCAGATAGCCGCTTAATCCACCCTTATTGCCTTATTATTTATTATTATCGTAGTTATATTACCTTTCATTATTAATTCATTATTTATTTAATTTATGAAGTTTAATAAAAGAACTCACAATTGTGGAGAGCTTTCTCTTGCCTGTGAAGGCATCCCTGTTACTTTAAACGGCTGGGTCTCCGTAAAAAGGGACCTTGGAGGACTTATATTTATTGACCTGAGAGACCGCTATGGAATTACTCAATTAAGAATATCCCCCGAAAAGAAAAATATTTATGAAATTTCCGAAAAACTCGGACTGGAAAGTGTGATTTCTGCTAAAGGAACTGTAATTAAACGTGAAAGTGTAAACAAAAATATACCGACTGGAGAAATTGAGATCGATGTTGATGAATTACAAATTCTAAATGAAGCTGCGGTTACACCTTTTGTTATTGAGGAGGATGTAAAAGCATCGGAAGATTTACGCCTTAAATACAGATATCTGGACTTAAGGAGGACTAAGTTAGCCAGCAATATCGAAATACGAAGCAAAGTTTATCAATCTACAAGAAAATACTTTGAAAAACTTGGCTTCCTGGAGATTGAAACTCCTGTTTTGATGAAATCCACGCCGGAAGGTGCAAGGGATTACCTTGTTCCATCAAGAGTACATAAGGGAAATTTCTATGCGCTCCCGCAGTCTCCGCAAATATATAAGCAGATCCTTATGGTGGCCGGCATGGATAAATATGTCCAGATATGTAAATGCTTCAGAGATGAGGACCTGAGAGCAGACAGACAGCCGGAATTTTCACAAATAGACTTTGAAATGAGTTTTGTAACCGAAGATGATGTATTTGAAGTCCTCGAAGGATTATTTAAAACCATATGGAAGGAAGTCCTCGATGTTAAGATCGATACTCCTATTCAACAGATGTCTTATGATGAAGTCATGCAAAAATATGGCTCAGACAAGCCTGATCTTCGTATACCGGGTATGGAAATTCATAACGCTTCCGGTATTTTTGGAGATTCTGAATTTAAAGTTTTCTCAGACGCAGTAGGTGGCGGGGGAGTTATAAGCGGTATTAAACTTGCGGGACAAGAAACATCACGCAAAATATTCGATGAACTGACTGAATTCGTAAAGAAAGAACTTGGATTAGGCGGACTGGCATACATAAAGTTCAATCCGGATGGGGAAATTACTTCACCTATAAAGAAATTCTTATCGGAAAAAGAGATATCCGAAGCAAAATTTTTATTTGATGCTCAGGATAATGACGTTATATTTCTATTGAGCGGTGACTATAAAAAAGTTCAAAAAGGTCTTGGAGCACTCAGAGTAAAACTCGCTGAAGATTTCAACCTGATCGATGAATCAAAATTCGAATTCCTTATTGTAAAAGATTTCCCCTTGTTCTCATATGATGAAGAAACAGACAGCTACGTGGCTGAGCACCATATGTTCACTATGCCCTGGGATGAGCACTTGAAATACCTCAAACCCGGTGCAAGCAGAGAAGACATAGAATCGATACGGGCTTATTGTTACGACGTTGTTTTGAACGGCAGTGAGATAACCAGCGGAAGTATCAGGGTGCACAGACCTGATATTCAGCAGGAAATATTCGATATTGTAGGGTTTTCACACGAAGAAGCCCAAAAACGGTTCGGATTTATGCTTGAAGCATTCAAATATGGCGCGCCGCCGCATGGAGGTGCTGCAGTCGGAATTGACCGAGTAGTTGCGATTATGTGCGGATTAAAATCACTCAGGGATGTGATTGCCTTCCCTAAGACCGTGGCTGCCGCATCGCCTATGGATGAGAGCCCAAGTACTGTGGATGAAGCGCAATTGAACGAATTAGGCATAGAAATGATCAAAAAATGACACTGAATTAGTAAATTTTATTATTTATTTATATGTTCTATCTTTATATACAAATTTAATCAAACAGGAGAATATTAAGTGACAACTGAAACTTTGACTGTACCACAGACAGAAGATTACAAAGTAAAAGATATCTCTTTAGCCGATTGGGGTCGTAAAGAGATCGAACTGGCCGAAGCAGAAATGCCCGGTTTAATGGCTATCAGAAAAGAATATTCCGATTCTAAACCTCTAAAAGGTGCCAGGATAGCAGGATGTCTCCATATGACCATTCAAACAGCTGTTTTAATTTATACATTGGTTGACCTTTGAGCTGAATTAAGATGGTCTTCGTGTAATATCTTTTCAACCCAGGACCATGCCGCCGCTGCAATTGCAAAAGCCGGTATACCTGTATTTGCATGGAAAGGGGAGACAATGGAAGAATATGACTGGTGTATCGAGCAGACATTATTCTTCGGCGAAGACAAACAGCCGCTTAACATGATTCTCGACGATGGTGGCGACCTTACCAATA
>CALGOI010000173.1 GCA_937959065.1 uncultured Ignavibacteriota bacterium
AAAAATACTTTCCGGTGAACTCCAACCTGATGAAGGCTCCTGTCACATTCCTAAACAATTATCCCTGGAGTTCGCTAACCAGGTGCCATTATGGAGGACCGGTTATTTGAGAGACTATCTTATGGAAAACAAGATAGATGAAACGATATTCAGGAACATACTTGGGTCTCTCGGTTCATGCGGCGAGATCTTTGAAAGACCCCTTGA
This sequence comes from uncultured Ignavibacteriota bacterium, assembly GCA_937959065.1. Taxonomy (GTDB): domain Bacteria; phylum Bacteroidota; class Ignavibacteria; order Tepidaquicellales; family Tepidaquicellaceae; genus JAEYVS01. The sequence continues at coordinate 208 of CALGOI010000173.1, forward strand.
GACTTTCAGTATGGGTGAACTAAAAAAAGTAGAATTAACACGCTCTTTCCTGTATCCAGTTGACCTGCTTATCTGGGATGAACCATTAAATTATGTCGATATTGCAGGCAGGGAGAGAATAGAGGAGGTGATAATGAAAAATTCACCTACTATGATATTTGTAGAGCATGATACATACTTTATTGATAAAATTGCAACATCTGTGGTTAAACTAGGGTAAAACATACCTATCATATGCAACAAATGATTGATTTTTTCCCTGAATTAAATATTCATTTTAGCGATATTATAAATTGTTAAAATAAACATTAAAAAACTGTTAAATATGCACTTTAAAGATATGGAATATGTCCGTCCGGACATGGATAAGCTGAAGACTGACATGAGAGCCGCAATGATCGAATTTGAAAATGCTCAAACTTTCGAAGAGCAATTAAAAGTAATTGACCTGCTTAATGACCTTAGAATTGAATTTGTTTCGATGAGGACTCTTGCTTTCATTAATTATTCAGTCAATACTGCTGATGAAAAATACGAAGAAGAACAGGATTTCTTCGATGATAAATACCCTGAGTATTCTGAATTGATTTCGGAATATTACAAACTGCTGGTGAATTCTAAATTCAGACCGCAGCTTGAAGAAAAATATGGTAAACAGTTATTCAATGTTGCCGAAATGCTCTTGAAAACGATCAGCCCTGAAGTGGTCGACGACCTTAAAACTGAAAACCATTATGGCAGCCAGTACCTTAAGATCATTGCTTCAGCTAAGATCCCTTTCGACGGGAAAGAACTTAATCTCCAGGAGTTCAAGCCTTACTTCGAATCCCTCGACAGGGATGTGAGAAAGAAAGCAATGGAGGTATACTGGGGATTCTTTACTGAGAAGGGTGCTGAACTGGATGAACTTTACGATAAGATGGTTGGGATAAGAAACAACATCGCAAAAAAACTTGGCTACAACAACTTCATCGAACTTGCTTACATGAGAATGGAAAGATCTGATTACAATGATAACGATGTTGCTAAATTCAGACAATACGTAAAAGAGCATATCGTACCTGTTTCAAACAAACTAAGAGAATTACAAAAAGAGCGTTTAGGACTTGGCGAACTTAAAGTGTATGACCTCCCTGTATTCTTCAAGAATGGCAACGCAAATCCACAGGGTGATCCTGAATGGATAGTAGAACAGGGAAAGAAGATGTATGATGAACTTTCACCGGAAACAGGTGAGTTCTTTAATTATATGATTGATCACGGATTGATGGACCTCTACTCACGTAAAGGGAAAGCCGATATGGGTTATTGTGACTTCATCCCTAAATATAAGAACCCGTTCATTTTTGCAAATATGAATGGAACGGATTATGATATAACAGTGCTTACTCACGAAGCAGGTCACGCTTTCCAGGCATACTCGAGCAGTCATTTCCCTATAAAAGAATATTTTGACACAACATCAGAAGCTGCAGAAATTCATTCTATGAGTATGGAATTTCTTACATGGCCGTGGATGAACCTCTTCTTTGGTGACCAGACTGAGAAATTCAAATACGCTCACATGGCAGGAACAATTCTATTCCTACCATACGGATGCCTGGTCGATGAATTCCAGCACTATGTTTATGAAAACCCGGGTGACTCCCCCGAGCAGCGAAGAATGAAATGGCTAGAACTGGAAAAAGATTATCTTCCATTCCTCAATTACGATGGAATAAAACCTCTTGAGGAAGGGCGTAGATGGCAAAAGCAGGGTCATATTTATGAAGTGCCATTTTATTATATAGATTATTGTCTGGCTCAGATCTGTGCTTACCAGTTCTGGAAAAAAGCAAATGACAATAGAGAGCAGGCCCTTGAAGATTACATCCGATTATGTAATGCGGGCGGAAGCCAGTCATTCCTTGACCTCGTCAAGCTGGCTAATCTCAGGTCACCTTTTGACCCGGAGACTATTAAAGATATGGTTTCAGAAGTAGAAGCATGGATGTCAGGTGTTGAGCATATGAGCCTTTAAAGATTTTAATTATTGATTAATACATAATTAGTACACCGCTGTTTGGATGGCGGTGTACTTTTCCGTTAAAATGGACTTTTTTACTTAAAATTTATTACCATTGTTTGTATTTTTATTGTTTGCAGCTATATTAAGATAATTATATAAAGATAGATTGAGCACGGAAAGTTTAAAAAAGGAAAGGATGTATGATCTCGATTGGCTTCGCGTTATCGCTATCATCATTTTACTTTTTTTTCATGCAGGGATGGTTTTTATTAGCTGGACATGGTACTTTATGCAGGATTCACAGACTTCTGTTTTCCTCGATGAAATTACATTGTTTTTTTCACACTGGAGAATGGCGTTGCTGTTTTTTATTTCAGGCGCGGGTACTATGTTGGCATTGGGATTCAGGAGCGGCCCAATCTACCTGCGTGAGAGAGTTAAACGCCTGCTGATACCGCTTGCATTTGGTGTATTTATAATTATACCGCCGCAGATATATTTCGAACTATTAAAACACGGCTGGGAATTCTCAAGTTATCTCGATTTTAATCAGCGTTATTTTGAGGGAGGTCTTTACCCGCTTGGTGACCTTAGCTGGCACCATCTTTGGTTTATCGGATACCTTCTGCTGTATTCTGTTATAGGGTTCCCCGTGTTCCTTTACCTTCGTTCAAAAAGCGGAAAGAAAGTTATTGAGGCGATTGCTAATTTTATCGAACCTACTGGACGCATTTATCTTCTTGCGATTCCGTTGATGGCAATACAGATCGCGCTGCGTGATAAATTCTCCGGATTCCACAATGTAGTAGATGATATAGCCGGTTTTACATTTTTCTTTCTTTTCTTCTTATATGGATATATAATATGTTCTAATTCAAATCTATGGAATTCCATACAAAATCAGAGGCATTTTTCCTTGCATATGGGAGTTGCAACGTTCCTGAGCTTATTCTTTACAAGGTGATACGAAATTGATATGGG
>CALGOI010000174.1 GCA_937959065.1 uncultured Ignavibacteriota bacterium
AATGATATCAAAAACTTCTACTTTATCTATTCCAACCCTTTCAATACCCAAGTGATCTTTAATGATACAATCCTTGGTCTTACACCCTTAAGACTATACAGGGAAGCACCATTTAATGGTAGTATGGTCTTTAAAAAAGAAGAATATGAGGATCATTCAATCACTCTTTCATTGCAAGATACTGCCAGCAATATATTCGTAAAATTAAAAGAACTCAGATACGGACAGACAGACCCGGTTGTATATAAGAATAAAAAAACTGATTTTAAATCCGGCAGAAATATGTTAGCAATAGGTTCACTTGGAATCAGCGCTTTAGGAAGCGCAATTTCCGCTATATACTTTAAAAATACTGCTAATAATGCCTACGATGATTATACTCAGTCGTTCAATAGAAGCCAATACGATAAAGCTAATCAATACGATACTTATTCTTTGATTTCACTAATTGTGATGCAGGGTGCAATTGCGGGATTGATTTACTTCCTTTTCTTCGACTAACTATTCAACAATTAACATTTTTCTCTTCCTGGGTGATCTAATATTATGGAATAATATAGCACTGAAAATAATCGCTGCCCCGATTATCGCATAAACAGAAGGTTTCTCTCCAATACCTATAAATACCCATACCGGATTAAATATTGCCTCAAGCATTGCTATTATCATGCTCTCTGTAGCACTAATATACTTTATACCCTCATTAAATATCATATAACTTATTCCTATCTGGATTGCACCCATATAAAGCAGTACAAGAAATTCTGTACCGGAAATGGATAACTTATTGAATATAAAAGGTAAGCAAATTAAACTAACTAGTGCGTTACCTACTATTAAATTGTTTATTGTATTGTTTGAATTATGAAGTTGCTTTTTCCATTTTAGGAAAAGCGAGAACAATGCAAAGCTGATTCCGGATAGTATGGCAAACATGTTTCCATATATTCCCCCTATCTCTAATTTGCCAAAGAAAAACATCCCCATCCCTACTACGCAGAATATTATTGTAACCAGATCTCTTGTTCTGAATTTTGTTTTTAAAAAAATAGGCTCAAGAAAAAGCAGGTAAATTGGAGCGGTAAACTGCAAGAATATAGCGTTAGCTGCCGTAGTCATTTTCGTCGCCAGCACGAAGAAAATCAATATGGCTGCATACGAGATAGCACAGAGATTAGAAATTAGGTCTTTTTCGAATTTTGGTTTGGCCTTTCTAAGATAGGAAATTATTAGAATTGTAACAGCGGCGATACCGGAACGGTAGAACGATATCTGGAATGCATCAAGTTGTAATACTTTAATAAATAACCCGCTGGAGCTCCATAGGCACGCTGTGAAAGAAATAAATATCAAACCCTTGGTATGGGGTTCCAGCTTTTCCAGGAATTTGGTCATACTCCAACTTTTTTCTTAACCTCCTTTAACATTATATCTGTCATTTCGGGAAGTTCATACTTATGCTTCCAGTCCCAGTCTCTCCTTGCAACACTGTCATCTATACTTTTCGGCCATGAATCAGCGATCTTTTGTCTGTAATCGGGCTTGTAACTAATTTCGAAATCCGGAATATGCTTTTTAATTTCTGCTGTAATTTCTTTTGGATTAAAACTAAATCCCGTAACATTATATCCGGATCTTAGTGAAAGCTTGCTGCTATCAGCTTCCATTAAGTCTATTGTGGCCTTTATTGCATCCGGCATAAACATCATCGGCAGGGTTGTATCTTCGGATAGAAAACATTCATAATTCCCATCTTTTACTGCATCATAGAATATCTCCACAGCGTAATCCGTTGTACCTCCCCCTGGCTCAGTCTTATAGCTTATTAATCCGGGATATCTTATGCTTCTTACATCTATACCGAATTTATTGTAATAATATTCACACCACCTTTCTCCGGCCAGTTTGCTAATCCCGTAAACCGTATTAGGCTCCGTTATCGTCAGCTGTGGAGTATCGACCTTAGGTGTTGTTGGTCCAAATATCGCTATCGAACTCGGCCAGAATACTTTCTTTATTTTTGCTTCACGGGATAAATTTAATATGCTCAAAAGGCTGTCCATATTAATATCCCAAGCCTGTAATGGAATTTTTTCAGCATTCCCAGAGAGCACAGCGGCCAGATGATAAACATGATCTATCTTATATCTTATTATATAGTGTATAAGTTTCTTGGCATCGAGAGCATCGAGAAAATGAAATGGTCCGCCGTCCTTTACATCCGTGGTTGGTTCCTTAATGTCAGTAGCAAAAACATTGTTTTCGCCGTAAATCTTTCTGAGTTCGATGGTTAGCTCGGAGCCGATTTGTCCGGAAGCTCCGATTACTAAAATATTCTCCATTTAAAAAGAATAATTAATTAATTGGACTCAACTATTACTTCAGGTCTTACTTCTGTTTTTGGTATTAGAGCAGGCCAGTAGGCAACAACCTCCGATGGCTTTGGTCTGCCACCTGAAAATCCTGTTACTCCAGGCGGGCCGGTTAAAATCAACGGAGCAATCTCTTTTCCAAATCTCTCAACTGATTTATAGTCATGTGACCTCACCCCAACTCTCAGGACAACTTCATTCGGATCGTCAATCGTACCTGCTATCGGACCGTGACTGGCATTGTACCCCTGTAATTCAGTTCGGTACTCTTCGATATCTAACCCAATGTCATCCAGCCTGGTTTTAAGGATCTGTCCAGCTACCTCAGCTTTTTCTATTGCATCAGGCCAGCAGTAAGTCAATGTCCCGAATGCAGTATATCCGTCTAAGTAAGACATAGATACCTTATAAGAATCCGTCGCCGGCATTCCCTTCACACCGTAGACTTTTACTTTATTTTCACCGATGTCTTCTAAATGTATCGAAGTAAAATCAGCTATACAATCCGGGGTGATATAATCTTTTGGATCCCCAATTTCATACACCAATTGCTCACTGACCGTAGCCGAATTTACAAGCCCCCCTGTTCCATTATGTTTCGTGATTATAACTTCACCATTAGGATAAGCCTCCGCAATTGGAAAACCGATTCTCGCTAAATCAGGAATACTCTGCCAATCACCATGGAAATTGCCGCCGCTTGCTTGCCCGCCACATTCCAGTATATGTCCTGCAACCGTTCCCGCTGCCATAAGATCCCAATCTTGCATATCCCACCCAAATTCATATATCATTGGTGCAAGAGTTAAACCTGTATCTGTGACCCTTCCTGTCATAACAATATCGGCACCCTGCTTAAGAGCTTCCACCACACCTGCAGCCCCTAAATACACATTAGCGCTGAGTAATTTTTCTTTAACTGTTTTTATACTTTCGCCGGTTTCCATATTGTTCAGCTCAATTCCTTTTCCAACCAGTTCGTCTATCCTGTCGAGAATATCGTCTCCCATTACGATTCCTATCTTTATGTCATTGATACCCAGTTTTTTGGCAACTTCGAAAATTGCATCTTTACAGGCAATTGGATTTACACCCCCGCCGTTTGTAATTACTTTAAACCCTTTTTCTTTCATTATTGGCAGGAGTCTCTCCATCAAAGGTGGTATATCCCTGGCGTAACCAAATTCCGGGTTCTTTAATTTCTGTTTTTGAAGTATAGACATTGTTACTTCAGCAAGATAATCCATTACAAGGTAATCTATTTCACCTTGTGTTGCCTGCTTTACCGGAGCATCAACAAGGTCGCCCCAAAATCCCTGTCCTGAAGCTATTCTTATTTTTTCTTTCATCTAGGCAAATTAATCAAATAATTACACTGTAACAATTTAATAAGAGAGTATAAAAACAAAGCCCCGTCAGAACATTCTAACGGGGCTTGGTAACAAATCTATAAAAGCATTATTTTACTAATAGCATTCTTTTAACATGTGTAAATTCTTTCGTTACTATCCTAT
>CALGOI010000175.1 GCA_937959065.1 uncultured Ignavibacteriota bacterium
TATAGATTTTGGATTCATTATCAGAAATATTTTCAAGAATTCAGCAATTTCAACTAGCTATGTAGTATTTCCGCAGATATTCAAGTATTCTGGTAAAGAAAGAGTATATGCTAATGGGTATGCAGCATTAAAAGAGCTGGAGTATTATAATCTTAAGAATATCTATGATGTTTCCTGGAAGAAGAATTTCCCGCATACATTCCAGCCTGGGGTATATGATGACGTCTATCTGATAGACGGAGAAAACACAAAGAACCTCTCCCTCTCTGATATAAGCAACAGGGATATTTATAAAATGCTCGCCGATACGATATTCCAGGACTTTTCGAATTCCGATTTCGCGAACTACAAACGCGGGGTAAGAGTAAACCTCGTCCAATACAAACAACGTTTATGGCCGGATGATAATACTGTTACGGAAAATACTTACTCCAGAAAATACTCTACACTCGGACAGGCAACTATTTCAATCCCCGTGGACAGGATAATCCTGTCATGTTCGTACAAGCTATGTGAGGATATTATTAATTATTACCTCACATTTGCAGACGGTACTCAGAGTGATACGGATAATTACCTGATGGAAGATTTTCTTCCCTCACTTGGAATTCTTGAATCCAACACAAAGCACCAATTACTTGAAAGCTTATACAGTATTGGAGAGAAATCATCTATTCCTGCTAAAATAAAGGGATTCTTAAACGCTCTCCAAAATGAACTAATTGGCGGTAAGAGAGGACAAAATTGGTCAGCATTTATTCTTGCTGAAATCAAAAAATTCGACACAAACTTCAAAGATGACAATGATGTGCTTCGCCAGGGAATGTACTATTCACAGATTCACTCAAATAGAACCAATATTCTTAACAATGTTGTAGGAGATAGGGAAAGAAACCTCGTAGGAGGGCTGGAAAAGCAAATAAACACCCTTGTAAATGATTCCACAAGAGGTGTATTTTATGCTATTAATGTATTAAGAAGGCTGCAATTCATACTTTCTAATGAGAATTTCAACTATATCCCGAAATTCGAAAAGGATATACAGGACCTGCAGATTCACATATCGAGACTCGATTCAGAAGTAAAACGCAGATTCCAGGACCTTAGGGAAGACGAAGCAATGTCCAAAGTTAATGTACTTAAAAAATCTGCTATGTCAGGTTCACTGGATAAGCTGATTAAGACTCTCGATGAATACTATAATGCCCTTGTTAAAATTAGAGCACGATACTATGCAAAGGAAATTGCACAGAGAATTCTGAATATAGTTGAGAAAGGGGTCAAAACCGATACGGGTAAAATTCAATTCACGGGATTAATTGCTGACCTGGAAAAACTCACCGGAAATCTCGGAGTCTTAAAAGAGAACTTCGAGAAAAAGTATAAATACTTCGCTCAAAAACAAAACACCAGCTTCAATCTCCAGATATACGAGCCGGAAGACATTAAGAACGAATATTATATAAGGTATATCGGAACAGGGCAAAATGCAAACGATAACATCAAATCTATTGCATTTAAACTGCTCAAAGAATTAAATGCGTCGGACGTAACTGATATTGTAAACATAATCAAAGACAGCGATGCAAAGATCGTCGAAGAAAAGATGGTGGCATTCGCTAAGAAATTCTTTGAAAAGATAAAAGAAGATTATAACATTACCGAGATCCTCTTTGATAAGGATCCAATCCGCAGTGAATCGAAAGTTCGTGGTATGTTCCTGCAGGCATTTCCATGGCTCAGAATAAAAGAAATACCCGGAAGCTTCAAATTAGAGGATTCAGCAAAGAAATATTATATCGGAATTAAAACCAATACTCCCGCATTCAATAAATTCCAGAGTTTGATCCGCTCAGTGGCTGGTTCATCCGTTGAGTTCAAGGATTCTGCTGATAATTCATCGATTACTTTCTACACGGAATGGGCCGGCTTCCCTCTCTTCTACTCGTATACTATATCAGAAGAGATGAAGCAGTACTATAAGCAGCTGACACAAAATCAAAATATCGATCTGCATACTGACAGGAATCATTATATTTATAACGATATAATTCCGCTCACTTCCGATGAAAGGAAACGCCTCGATGAATCATACAGGGCTTACCTTATGGGACTGATCTTCGGAATATTTGATATAACCACCGAAATTGATAAAGAAACCGGTAATCCTAAGTCGATATACAAATACACTTTACAGGAAGGTATTACCGTAAGGCGTGTAGAGCAGCTCGGGATAGAAACCAGACTCATAAACCGTTTATTTGAAGAACAGGGACGTGAGGCTTTAAGATATAAGATACTCAAGGATGCTGAGGAAGTAATGAATAAAATGGTATTGAAGAATAAGCTGGCTGAGATGCTCGTGATCTTTGAATATTACTACGAAAACATTTACAATCTGCAGGAAATAGAGATATCCGGCGATGCAAAGATAAAAGTCGAGACTTATGAATATACCATTGCTAAAAATCTGGCCCGGGAGATAGAAACAAGGGTTCATCCCAATGAAAAGCAGGAATTCATTAACAGAGTTCTGGAATTAAAGAATAACCTTGATGATTTTACTTTCCTTTGCGGAGACGGTATGAAAAGGGTTCTAAAGGTAGATCAAATCCTGATGGATGCAGAAAGACAAATAGACGGAAATCTTCCACAGGAACATCGAACAAGCGGGAACGGAAATATGAACTTACAGCGTTTAAAAGAAATGAAGACTGCCCTGGATGAAGGGCTGATTTCGGAAGAAGAATACAATAACGCTAAGCAGCAATTTTTAAAAGCCTAAATCATGCCAACATACGATTACAAATGTGAAAATTGCGGGCATCAATTCGAAACACTGCAATCCATTAAAGCTGACCCGTTAACAGAATGCCCCATATGCGGACACAATACTTTAAAAAGATTAATTGGCGGTGGAGCCGGGCTTATCTTTAAAGGTAGCGGGTTTTATTTGACTGATTACAAAAATACATCCGCAAAGGCATCTTCGTCTGAAACAAAAGATAAAACGGACTCAAAAAAACCTTCCGAAACTCCTTCTAAGACAGAAACAGCTGCAAACACCAGTAAAAGCGAATAAATAATATATTATTAATTATTTATATCGCAACATTTTTATTTTTTTATCGTAATTTAAATAAAGCATAATTTAAATATCGGAGTTATGGCAAAAAAATTATTACTGATTTTTAGTATTTTATTATTTACCAGCGCAATAGCCAGCGCTCAAAGCAACCTTCCTGATAATTTCTACTTTAAAAAACTTAGTAACGGATTAGATGTACTGATCGTACAGGATCAAACTGTACCATTGGTAACAATTGAACTGGCTGTAAGAAATGGTGCATACACTGAATCAGCTGAGTTTGACGGCTTATCCCATCTGTATGAACACATGTTTTTTAAAGCAAATAAGGACATCCCTTCCCAGGAGGAGTTTATAAAGCGGGCTAATGAATTAGGGGCTCTATGGAACGGTACGACAAGCAATGAAAGAGTAAATTATTTTATCACGATCGGCAATCAGCATCTTAAAGATGGACTAAAGTTCATGAACTCGGCAATCCGGTACCCTTTATTCCTGCCTGAAGAAATGGTAGCCGAAAACCCGGTAGTGGACGGTGAATTCCAGCGGGCAGAATCCAACCCCGTATTCTTCTTATTTGAAGATATGAGCGGTTACTTATGGGGGGATTTAAAAAGCAGAAAAAGCGCTATTGGAAATCATGATATCATATTATCAGCAACACCTGAAAAAATGCGGATTGTAAAAGATAAATATTATTATCCTAATAATTCAATAATAGTATTGGGTGGAGATGTAGACCCCGAAAAAGCATTTGAAATGGTGGAAGAAATATTTGGTGAGTGGAAGCCGTCGGACTTCGACCCCTTTGTTAAATACCCAATCCCTGAATTCGAGCCCTTAAAAGAGTCAAAAAATTTTATAACTGTAAATGAAAATGCTAAAAATCCTGTGATATTAATTGAATGGCATGGACCGGATACCAGGAATGATATTCCTGCAACTTATGCAGCTGATGTTTTCTCATTTATTGTTAATCAGACATCTTCTGAACTTCAGAAAGACTTAGTAGACGGCGGGTTAGCTAACCAGGTCAGCGTGGGTTACTCTACTTTAAAATATGTTGGTGATATAAGCATGTTCATAGTTCCTAAACCGGATAAGATCAATGAGGTACTTGCTATGGTAGACGAACATATTAATAAATGGGACTCAGATAACTATTTCACGGATGAACAGATTCAAACCGCAAAAACCCAGCTGGAAATTCAGGATGCTTATTCAAGAGAAAACATCACAAATTATGTACACACTCTCACCTACTGGTGGGCTTCAGCTGACATTGATTACTATACCACTTACATTGATAATTTAAATAAAGTTACGCGTGCGGACATCAAACGATACGTAGATAAATATATCAAAGGAAAACCAAGAATAACCGGAATACTGCTTTCACCTGAAATGATGAAAACAGTATCACTACAAAATTTTGAATCGGCAAGCGGAAATCATTAATCCAATTTTATAAAAATGAAAATTCTAAAAGTTTATATTCTTCCAATATTAGCATTACTCTTTATACCCATTTCCGGAAATGCAAGTGATGGTGAGGAATTTGAGGTAGAAGGTGTAAAAGTTATTTTAAAACCATCTGTAAAGGAAGTTATAAGTGTAAGACTTTTTATTGATGGAGGAACAGCTAATTACACAAAAGACAAAGAAGGTATTGAGGCTTTAACTTTGAATCTCGCTACATCTGGCGGAACACAGTCAATGCCTAAGGTAGAATTCAATAACGAGCTTGAAAAGATCGGAACAACAATAAACAGCAGCACAAACTTTGATTACGGTGATGTAAGCTTAACATGCGTAAAAACATACTGGGACAAATCATGGAGTTTATTCGCAGATGCAATCATGAATCCTGCCTTTGATCAAAAAGAGTTTCAAATAACTCAGGATCAGTTTATTGCAGGTGCACAACAGAGCGAATCCAACCCGGATGCTCATTTGCTTAATATGTCTATGGCACACGTATTTGAAGGTAAGAACTATTCAAAGATCCCAAACGGTACTGTAAGCAGTTTACAGGCACTTACACCGCAGGATGTCAAGGACTACTACAACACAATAATGGTTAAGAATAGGATATTTCTTGTAGTTGTAGGAGATATTTCTAAAGAAGATATTACATCAAAAATAAGGAGTTCTCTTGCAAATCTGCCTGCAGGTGAGCCTGCTAAGATTGAAGACAGATTGTTATTTACTGAGGCTAGTGAAATGGTCGAAGATAGAGATATCGAGACTAATTATATTAGAGGAGTTTTCTCAGCCCCTAAGATGTCCGAAGAAGATGGAATTCCAATGCGTCTTGCTATGGCAATTCTCGGAGACAGATTTTTTGTCGAGTTAAGAACCAAAAGAAGTCTTTCCTATGCTCCAAGCGCATTCTACTCAACAGGCGCAATAAGGAATCCATATAATGTGATGTATATCTCAACTCAGAAACCTAAGGAATCTATGGAAGTAATGGTTGGAATACTGGAAGATGTTAAAAAGAACGGATTCACTGAGGAAGAGCTTAAAAATAAAAAGGAAATGTTTGCTACTTTATATTATATGAACCTGATGACAAACAGCGCACAAACACAAAGTCTTGGGACATCGGAGATAATCTCAGATTTTACACTTACCGAGGACTTTAACAAGAAAATCAAAGAAGTAACCCTTGAAGAAATGAACCAGGTGTTCGATAAATATTCTAATATTATCAAATGGACTTACCTGGGTGACGAGACAGCGGTTACGAAAGAGGATTTTAAACAAATAAAGAAAGAAGAGAATAAAGATATTCAATAATCACTTGCTAAGGGTGAGTACCTGTCTTGTTTACAAGACAGCACGAGGCGTCTGTTCGTTTTTAACGGACGGCCGTTTTTTTATTCTTTATTCTTATTCAATAAATATCTCTCTAAACTGAAACTCTCTCCAAGATACAGCTTTCTGACGAGTTCGTCATTAGCCAGTTCTTCAGCCGTTCCGGCTCTGAAAATCTTTCCATCGATTAGTATATATGCCCTGTCCACTATCGATAAAGTCTCATGCACATTATGATCGGTTATCAGAATTCCGATCTTTCTTTCTTTCAATCCGGCTACAATGTGCATAATGTCTTCCGAAGCAATAGGATCGATTCCGGCGAAAGGTTCATCCAGTAGAATAAAACTCGGCTCTGAAGCCAGCGCTCTTGCTATCTCAGTCCTTCTTCGTTCACCTCCCGATAATGAATACCCTAATGAATTCCTTATTTTCTCGATATTAAAATCCTTCATCAATTCCTCGCATCTTTCATCTATTTCATCTTTACTCATTCTCATAAACTGTAGTACGGATTTTATATTCTGTTCGACAGTCATTTTTCTGAATATTGAGGGCTCCTGAGGAAGATAACCAATTCCATTTCGCGCTCTTTTGTACATGGGCATTTTTGTGATATCTTCACCGTCGAGCTCAATCTCACCGCTTTTCGGTTTAACAAGACCGCAAATCATATAAAAAGTAGTCGTCTTACCGGCGCCGTTCGGACCAAGTAAGCCAACTATCTCTCCTGTTTCAAGACTTAATGAAACATCATTTACTACTGCGCGTTTCTTATACTCCTTTACAAGATTATATGTTTTTAGCTTACTCAATATGCAATCCTAAGTATATCTACCATGTCTTTTACTGCTTTATCCAGTCCGGTAAATACTGCTCTGGATATAATCGAATGACCGATACTCACTTCACTTATCTCTTTAATACTCAAAATTGGTAAAATGTTTATGTAATTCAAACCATGTCCTGCGGTAGCAACTATTCCCATTTCATTCGCCATCCTGGCAACCACAGCAATTTTGGTTAACTCATCTATCTGTTGTCGTTCTGTTCTTGCATTTGCAAATGTTCCCGTATGTATTTCAATAATATCGGCTTTTAATTCAACAGCACTGTCTATATTCTCCGGTAATGGATCTATAAACAAACTTACTCTGATGTTGTCGTCATGGAGTTTCTCAATTCCCTTTCCAAGTTTATCAAAGTTGCCTTTAAGGTCCAGACCTCCTTCTGTAGTAAGTTCTTCTCTACTCTCCGGCACCAATGTCACCATCTCAGGTTTTATTTCTTTTGCAATTTTTATCATTTCGTTAGTCGCAGCCATTTCGAGGTCAAATTTTGTTTGAACAATCTCTTTTAGTAATTTCACATCTCTATCAGTGATATGTCTTCTGTCTTCTCTTAAGTGGCATACAATTCCTTCAGCACCTGCAATTTCACAAATTGGTGCCGCAGCAACAGGGTCAGGTTCCATCCCACCTCTGGCATTTCTTACAGTTGCAATATGATCAATATTAACCGATAGTTTCATACGTATTGTTTAAAATAATTTGAAAAATCCCGTTTTTTCTCTAATTATAGAAATAGAGTCTATTGAAAACATTATCAGCCAATGTAATATCCAGCTATAAATAAAAGAATTACTTCTCCAAACCTGGATACCCATAACCAATCCGGCAATTATGGAACCGAACAGTTCAAGTTCAGGTTTACCTTTATGTAAAATAAAAAACGGAATCATCTGAATAAATATAGAATAGTATCCAAACTTTTCCTTTAAACCAAAAAGCATGTAACCTCTCCATAGAAATTCCCATCCAAGCATATAGATCAAGACACAAAACTCATAGAAAAGAAACATGCTAATACTTTCACTAACCTGTGAACCACCCTGAGGATATGTTCGCGCAAAGTCAGGTGATGCTGATACTACCCATAAAAAAGGAAGCATAAAAACAAAAAATCCAATCAGAGTAAAAAGACCAAATTTGTAATCGCCAAGAGTAAGACCGTAATCAGAAAACTTCCCTTTCAGTATAAACTTTATTGAGAGCACCGGTATCAAAAACATAATAAGACCATCCAGTAAAAACCAGTATACTCTTGAGTCAAATCGGTCCTGTCCAATATTGTTATAATAGAATAGCGGATTAGCCAGCCAGACACCCAAAAAAATCACAATACTGACTGACAGGAAAATATAAACAACTTTAAAGTCTAAAGACTTTATTATTAGGTTAAGATCTTTAAGCTCTGAAAAATACTTTTTAATCAAACGTTATTTTTTCTTAATTATGTATTGAAGTTTTTCCGGAGAAAGGTTTATTATAGAAGCTTTTACAGGTAGAATCACCTCGGGCACTACATACCCGAGTGAATCATTTTCTATTTCAGTATATTGTACAATTACTTTCACATCACCTGTATTGATCTTTGCCAATTCATTAACTCCGCCTCTCAAAGATAGCTTAACGCTTGGAGGAATTAACAATACCTCTCTGTCCTCGGGAAGATTTTCTACCTGGATACTCAATTCTTCAAATTCTTTTTCTGCAAGAAGATCTACATTAAAGCTTACAGACACCATGGTTGGTTCAACCTTTATAAGGTTTGAAAGTGTATCTTTAATAGAAACTGTCTCGGTAATATTTCCTTTTACATCTTTAATTAATTTGTACTGAGTAGGAAGGAATTTTATATTATTGATAATAGAAGAAGCCCCTGTAATTAAGACTGAATCCGGCAATATCTGAGGTTCTCCAATAATCTCATAATCATCAGCTAATTCAAGCTTTACATTATTAATGACTTTGACATATTTTTTCGATACCTTTTCAAAGCTTATACTAATGGTCTCAGGCTGCACACTTACTAGTGAAATATTGGAAGGTATATCCATTCTATCACTTAATACTTCACGAGTATTTATTTTTGTGTCAGATTTTACATCAGATAGATCAATAGTAAAATTATCTTCCTTTGAAATCATCAGGTTTAAAAGATCCCAACCTTTACCACTAACCACAACGTCAATTTCCTCGGGTAAATTTTCTGACAAAGCCTGATTTTTCCCAACTTCAACATCGATTGGTATAGATATTTCGACATTATATGTCAGGTTGAATTTCAGATACAACCATAATATTAAAGCAAAAACAAATGAGAAAGAATAAAGTCTGATATTCTTATTCAAATTACCCTGGTGAGTTTTGAGTTTAATAGTTTAAATCGCTTTCCCAATTATCATTTCTAATTTCGGTTCGGATTGTAGAGTGCACCAAGTCAAAAAATCCAGAGCCTTCAGGGGGTCTCTCGACAAATACACAAATTGCACCGCCTTCAAGTTTCTCATATCTCCATATTTCATGCTGCTTTTTATTAGCTTCAAATGGATATCTTTCAATATCATCCGGCCTTCCATATAATACGTAAATTCTGCCGCGATCAGTCTGCCATCCTTCTCTAGTTTGTTCCTTAAAACTAGCATCTGCTTCTAAAACCCTCTTTACATAATCTATCTTATATTCATTTTGAGGAGTTGATGAATTTGGATCGCGTCTCAACCAAAATTCATACATAAACTTACGTTTATCATTTAAATTAGTAAGCTTGTTGTATGTTGCCGTTTCACTTGCAGTTCTAATATAAGTAGTTATTTCAAATTCTTTCTCAACAAGGTCTTCCCGCATATTCGCATAATTACTCCTTAAAAAATCACTGTTCTCACTAGCATCAAAATTTTGAACGATATTACTGTTATAAACCCAAAAACTTCTTTCGCTCCTGGTTTTTTCATTATTTTTACTATCTACTACAGTAACTTCTAATAAATATTTATCAGTTTGTAAGCTGTCAATCATAAAACTGCCAAATTGAACAATGTCTTCAGCATTATTCCTGCTCAATTTTTTAAGAGTTTTATAATAGACATTATCCTTGTTAAGATTTTTTATTTCGATCAGAATAAAATACTCATCAGTTATATTGTCAGGATTCAATCCATATAATTCAAAATAGTAATAAAGTTCATTAATATTATTCCCAAATATTGAATTTGGATTGGGAACAACCTCTAAAGTATTTTTGTAAAAAATACTTTTATCATCTGTGCTCTTTGTAATTAATGTTGCAAGTTCAATATCACTCAAAACAGGACCGGTGATAAAATCAACAACTACAAACTCCCTTTCATCCTTTCTACTTTTGGTTTCATCAACAGAATCATAAGCATTAACTACTATTTTATATTTACCGGGTGGGATATGATAATTTATCTGTCCAACCAGATTATTATCTAGTACAGATGTATCTGTTTCCTGATTTGCGATTTTGTAAGTTTCTGATGAGATCAATTCGTTATTCTCCAGATTGTATATGTCTATATCTATTTTGGCTTCAGCATTGAATTTACCATCAGATTCAGAATAAGCCAATCCTTTTTTATAAAATGAATAATAGACTTCCAATATAGATTTACCATCAGACCCCTTGAAAATACCAAGAGAATATTCAAAATTGAAAGCTGCTTTTGATATATTTGCTGTCAAAAGCAAAAGCAGCAATAATAATGTGTTTTTTAATAATTTAATGTTCATAGCTAAATAAAATTTTAACAGCACCCTCACTCCAAAATAAAAAAGGTAATTCTCTAAAGAAAGAGAATTACCTAATAATAATAAATTTATCTAAATATTAAAATCCTACATTCAAAGTAAAGAATTGATTCGTAGAATTAAACCCTTCTTCGTTAACAATTCTATAAGCATAATCAAATCCTAATGTAATACCTCCAAAAGGATATTTTACACCGGCACCAAATGTTGGTCCCCATAATTCTTCATCATCCTCTTTATCCGGTTTTAAATTAAAAGCACCTCTGATAAAGAAATTATTGTTATAGTTATATTCAAGTCCAAATCTGTATTCATCACTTGAAAAACCTGAATTATGGAAAGTTGATGCTAAAGTAACATGATTTTGCTTATTAAGATTTGCAGTGTAAGATACACCGATCTCAAGATTTGTTGGCAGGTCAAAGTCCTGTAAGGTAACCCTTCTGGTAACGTTCTGACCATTTTCAACTAACTGCCTGTCAAGACCTTCACCATCAAATCTCATCGATGGTCCGAGATTCTTTAAAGCAATTCCGAATCTTAAGCCTGTTGATCCTGCAACATATTGCAAGCCGAAATCAAATGCAAATCCTGTAGCATTTACGTTATAAATGCTTTCACTAATTAATTTTACGTTTGTTCCAAAGTGGATTCTATCGGTCATAGCTCTTGCAAAACTGAGATTTGCTACAATATATGTTGGGCTGAATGTAGAACCATCACCTTCAGGATTGTATTCTGTTGTAACAAGTTCTTCACCCATGTCAAGTGTTCTAAGTGAAGCACCTAACCAGCCAAGATCACCGATTCTTACAACACCGGCAACGTATTCCATATTAATGTCAGCAATGTAATTCATATGTGAAAATATAACTTCTCCGGTCTGAGTACTGGTTTGTGACAGTCCTGCTGGATTCCAGTACATTGCATCTATACCTGTCACGCTTGCCAAATTTGACCCTTGAAGAGAAGTTCCGATAGAACCTACGGGGATGAGTAACTCCGGCGCAGCCATAGTACCAAATTTGGTCCTCGGTCCTGCGTAGGAGGATGCACCCGTAAGAATTATTACTATTAATATTAGTATTTTTTTAAGGTTCATTTTTTAAACTCTCCTTTTAATTTAGACTAACCCGGGATAAAATCCCGGGTTAGCCTTTGAATTTTCTAATTAAAAGTCTGCTCTTTCTTGTCCTGTGAATATAGCAAGCTTTATTATCTTTTGTCCAATTCCTGGCGCATCAATTAATGCAATATACATTCCGGATGCAACCGGAACATCTTCAAACGTTCTTAGATTCCACTGCTGATCTGATACTTGATTATCTTTATTGATTGTATTTATCAAATCACCATTAAGTGTGTAGATTTTTATAGTACAAACTTCGGGTAACCTTCTAAAAGTTACAAATCTGTTTGTACTGCTTGTTTCCAGCACATTGAATCCAAGATATGGATTTGGAACTACTCTAATTTTCTCGAGATCATTCCTGCTAACTGCAATTTGATTACTTACCTGTGTACCCTGTATAGTAAATTCATAATAAAGCGGGAATCCAGGTGCAATATCCGGTCTTGTCCTTATGTAAGGATATATAGTCATCTTATCTCCAACCTGATATGTTGCTCCCGGTGACTTAAGTTTACATGCCCAAACATATACCAGGTCTAATTGACCCTGTTGTAAGAATAAGTTCTTACTTGTATAGAATGTATTAGGTGTAGAACTATAATCCGAATTAAAAATGTAGGTCACCAGCTTTCCACCCAAACTATCTGCGGATGGCTGCCATCCTGCAGGTGCAGGGTTAACATCATTTGATACTGCAAATGCAACGTTCAACTGACGTCTGGTGCCTGTGCTATCTGTAGGATCTACTTCATATACCTTAAATGGAACCTCCACAAAATCCTGATAAATTATAAAATTATCATTATTTGGAATTGTCGATGTATCCAGATATCTGTAGGCCATTTGACATGCACCTCCAAGACCGGTAAATTCAATCTCAATATTTCTTAATTGATCCGGGGTTATGGTTGTTCCCAATCCGGTAAATGTACTGGAAGTAGGATAAGAGAGTCCCATTAAACGAGATTGGAATGGTCTGTCTGCATTTCTAAGATATTTACTACCTTCAACAAACTGATTTCCTGAAGGAACATATCCGAATCCGTATTGTCTGGATTGGTTTTGTTCAGGTTTACTAATTGTGTCTCTTATTACGCCAATCTTAGTGATCCTGTTTACCTTGAATTGAATTCCATCAGCATTTCTGGCACCGGTTTTAATATTTAGGTTTTGGAATATCGGAGTGAAAGGACCTCCATCAGTTGACCTTAATACATTATATGTAGTGTCAGGTGCTTGGAATTGAACTCTGTAAGTTGCATCAATCAGTGAGTTAGCATCATAGATTATTGGTGCAACACCAAGATCTCTTCTGTTTGTATTTATCGTATCTCCGTTAGAATAATAAGTTTGTGTTCCTGCTAAAGGAGCTTTAGGAACAACACTGAATGCGGTTAGAGGTGACCTGATAACATGAAGTCCCCTTGGTGCATTCGGACTATATGCATATGCTACAATTACAAATTTATATTCCTGACCATATATGAAGTTACTATTACCACCGTAAAGATCGGGATAATTAGTTGAAGTTACGGTTAAAGTCCTGAATATACCGGAATTTGGAAATCCACCCGGAACCGGGTAGGTATAAGGAGGTACAACAGGGAAATATCCATATTGTTCCTGTCCGTTATTACTGATTCCCATTGATAAACTATCCTGAATAATTCCTACGGTATCATCCAGATCAAATATTTGTAAAAGTGTAAGATTATCATTAATTGTCGCGGGAACATTGAAATCAGGAAGTGTAGAAGCTGTTTTCTTCACTTCATAAATTTCATA
>CALGOI010000176.1 GCA_937959065.1 uncultured Ignavibacteriota bacterium
ATATTTATACCGGCTTGATGGATTTTGTAGATAATGAAGCAACTCTTGCCGGTGTAATAGGACACGAAATTGCGCACGCAGAGAGAAGACATATGACACAGCGTTTAACTTCTTACTATGGAGTTAACGTTATCCTTAGTCTGGTACTGGGAAGCAATCCAAGTCTACTCGGTGAAATTTTTGCAAATCTGTTTGTAGGACTCGGTTTCCTGGCAAACAGCAGAGCCGACGAAGAGGAAGCGGACGATTTTTCTATTCGCTATCTTGCTTCTACTGAATATTACCCCGGTTCAATTTCTTTCTTTTTTGATAAGATTCGTGAAGAACAAAGGAAGAAAGGAACAACACCCGGAGACCTGGAGAGATTATTATCTACACATCCTCTTCCTCAGGATAGGATAAATAATGTAAGGGAAGAACTGAAAAAACTGAATTTGAACGTAGATCCGACGAAAGGTTTATTTACGGAAAGGTATCAACAAATTAAAGCTAAAATTCCTAAAAAATAAAAATGACACATAAATTGAAAAAATTATTAATGGTGATATTCGGCTTTTTGCTTATTGCACAGGCCGGCAATGCACAGACGACACTTAATGAAAAGGATTATAAATTCTCGATATTTCTGACTTCCGATTGGACAAAAACCAAAGAGGAAGAAACTTCAAAGAAGAATGCAATTTCTTACTCTTTCAATAACATTGACCAGGAAAACTCATTAATGATAATGGCTTTTAAGGTAAATGGTATAAAAGACATCGATGATTTGATCTATAATGTTGAAAAAGATGTTAATCTGGATATACCATCAAAATCAGGTGATTACAATTATAATGATTATGGAGATTATGACAGGAAGGAAGCAACGTATAAGGATAATGAAGTTGTTGAAACGGTTTACTATTTCACAACCAAAAACGTTGACACGCAGAATTATGCATATGTTGTGAGATTCATTACACTGGCGAATGCTTATAACAGCTCTGTCTCAAAAGAGATTGACGACATTATAAAGACTTTCAAGATAAATTAAATGCATTCTATAAGTTGCAATAGGTTACAAGCCCGGTTATCCGGGCTTTTTTATTGCAAAAACGGATTATGGGCCTTTTCATCTCTTACATTTGTAACCTCCATATGTCCCGGAAGTAATGTAAAATCATCGTCACATTCCTTGAATAACTTATTCTGAATTGAATCCAGTAAAGTATCCATATCACCTCCGGCAAGGTCTGTCCTGCCGATCGAATTCTTAAAAACCACGTCACCGCTAAACGCGAATTTGTTAGTATCGTCGATGGCACAAACACTTCCCGGTGAATGTCCCGGGGTATGAATAAATCTTAATTTTGTTCCGCCAAATTCTAAAATTGAATCCTCGGTCAGGTATTCATCGGTTTTTGGCTGCTCATCGATAGATATTCCCATCATTTCAGCTTGTTTGGGGGCATTTTCAAGGAGGAATTCATCTTCTTTATGCATATAAATGGGAACTTTGAATAACTCCTTAGCAAATTTATTACCGAGAATATGGTCTATATGTCCATGAGTGTTAATTATATATTTAATATCGATTTTATTGTCCCTGATTATCTCTTTGAGCTTTTCTTTCTCTTCCGGAGCATAGACGGCCGGATCAAAAATGACTCCTTCACCGGTTTCTTCGTTATAATAAATGTATGAATTCATCGCGAAGGGATTGACGGGAAATCTTATAACTTTCATCATAAATAACTAAATTGATTTTGCTAAGCAGTTTAAATATTTTTAAATACTTGATTTACAATAGAAATGACAGATAATGACAAAATTAGGATAATTGCTAGTAACCGTAAAGCTAATTATGAGTACGAAATACTGGATAAATATGAAGCAGGAATATCCTTACTTGGCACTGAAGTAAAATCATTGAGAGAGGGGAAAGCCAACCTGAGTGAAGCTTATGGTGCAGTACAGAAGGATGAAGTGTGGTTGATGAATTTACATATTAATGAGTATAAATATGGAAATATCAACAACCATGATCCGATGCGCAAAAAAAAGCTTCTGCTAAACAAACGAGAGATCCGTAAAATAAAATCACATCTCGAAGAAAAAGGCTTAACATTCATTCCATTAAAATTATATTTCAAAGATTCCCTGGTAAAACTGGAAATGGGTATTGCCAGGGGTAAAAAATTGTACGATAAACGCGAATCCATTAAGAAGCGCGATACAGAAAGAAGATTAAAACAATTATGAGTTTTCCCGGTGTAAATGAACAAATGGACCTTATCCGTAAGGGGACTGTAGATATTATTCCCGAGGATGAGCTGGTTAAGAAACTGGAAAAGTCAATTAAGGAAAATAAACCTCTTAATATTAAGCTGGGATGTGATCCCTCACGTCCCGACCTTCACATCGGTCACGCGGTAGTTTTGAATAAGCTTCGTGATTTCCAGAACCTGGGTCATACTGCAGTATTGATAATCGGCGACGCGACAGGGATGATTGGAGACCCCACTGGGAAAAAGAAGACACGTCCGCAGCTGACTTTTGAAGAAACCCGTGAGAATGGTAAGACTTATTATGAACAAGCTACGAAAATTCTCGATAAAGATAAGACTAAAATATTATATAACAGTGAGTGGCTTAATAAACTTTCGCTCGAAGACCTGATAAAGATAATGGGTAAGTTCACCGTACAGCGAATAATGGAAAGAGATGATTTTGAGAACCGGTGGGAGAGCCAGCAGGAAATATCCATGCACGAACTACTATATCCTTTAATGCAGGGATATGATTCGGTGGCTATTCATTCTGACGTAGAGCTGGGCGGTACTGACCAGAGATTTAATAACCTCGTTGGTCGTGATATGCAGAAAAGATTCGGTCAGGAACCGCAAGTAGTAATTGTTACTCCGCTGCTTGAGGGAGTGGACGGAAGTGAGAAGATGAGTAAATCGCTTGATAATGCGATCGGTATAACGGATGACCCTAAAGATATCTTTGGGAAAACTATGCGGATACCTGATACACTTATCTACAAATATTACCAGCTCGGTACACAGGCATCTTTAGAAGAACTCAAAAATATTAAAGAAGAGCTTGAAAATCCGGATACAAATCCACGTGATCAAAAACGTAAACTGGGAATGGAGCTGGTTAAACTTTATTATGATGAGGAAACAGCTCAAAAGGCTATTGAAGAATTTGATCAGATATTCATCAAGAAGGAAGTCCCTGATGATATTCCGGAACATAAACTCAACGGGGAAAATATAAAGCTCACTCAATTAATGACCGATACGAAAATGACATCATCCAACTCCGAAGCCCGCCGTTTAATAGAGCAGGGGGGAGTGACAATAGACGGTGAAAAGGTCGATGATGTGAATTATGTAGTTTCAAACGGAAATACATTCGTTCTAAAAGTAGGGAAGCGGAAGTTTCTTAAAGTTATCATATAAATTTTACAAAACTAAATAATAAAAAAATTGTTTAAACCAACAAAGATTTTCTTTACAAAAGGTGTAGGCAAGCATAAAGATAAATTGCAATCTTTTGAGCTTGCATTGAGAAACGCAGGCATTGAAAAATGTAACCTGGTTATGGTTTCAAGTATATATCCTGCCGGCTGCAAAAGATTATCAAAAGAAAAAGGTGTTTCTCTTCTTGAACCGGGTGGAATAACATTTTGTGTAATGGCAAGAAATGAAACTAATGAACCCAGCAGGTTGATTGCCTCATCTATTGGTGTTGCATTACCATCTGATGGAAGCCATTATGGTTATATATCTGAGCATCATCCGTTTGGTGAAAAGGAAAAAATATCCGGTGAGTACGCAGAGGATCTTGCAGCAACAATGCTGGCAACTACACTTGGTGTGGATTTCGATCCGGAAAAAGCATGGAATGAAAGAGAGCAGGTTTATAAATCCAGCGGTAAGATCTTCAAATCTTTCAATGTAACTCAATCTGCTACCGGTGATAAAGACGGTAAATGGACTACAACCATTGCCGCAGCTGTTATGTTGCCATAATAAGTATAGAGGCTTACATATATAAAGTAATTTTGCTTATATGCCTAAAGCAGTATGGAATAATGTTGTTTTAGCTGAAACAGATACAATTCAGAAAGTAGAAAATAACATTTATTTTCCCCCTGATTCAATTAACAGGGAATATCTTAAGGAAAGTAACACTAAAACGGTATGTCATTGGAAAGGTACAGCTAATTATTTTAATCTTGAAGTGGATGGTAAATTGAATAAGGATGCTGCCTGGACATATTTATCCACAAAGGAAAAGGCAAAGAATATCGAAGGCCATATCGCTTTCTGGAAAGGCGTTAAAATAGAAATGGAATGAAAAACAAGGAACTTGAGAAGTTAATAAATGACTATACCGCTATTATTGAAAGATGTTATGTACTTACCAAAGATTTAAATAATGAACAAATCAATTGGAAACCTGCTTCAGATAAATGGTCAATAGCAGAATGTTTGAACCATTTGGCTATAACAAATAATCTATATTACAAGAATGCCGTATCTGCTGTAGAAAATGCTATTGAGAAGAATAAGACAGGTGATAATCCCATAAAGATTGGTGTTATAGGGAAAATATTTATGGGATTTGAACCCCCTCCAAAACGAAGATTTAAAACGCCAAGAATTTTCTCGCCGCGAAAAGATACAGTACAGGTATTTACAGATGAGGTAATAAAGAAATTTGTTGATTCAAAGATTAAAATGAATGAGTTGATAAAAAAATCCGATGGACTGGATCTAAACAAAGTTAAAATTTCCTCACCTGTAACGAAAATGATCAAAATACGCCTGGGGGAGTATTTCTCCATAATGGCACCACATGACCGCCGGCATTTATGGCAGGCTGAAAATTTAAAAAATCATCCCGATTTTCCTTTGGTATAGAATTTGCTTAATTAATGATAGCCTGGAGTTATTGGCTGAATGTAGTACCATTACTCTGAATTATAGTAGTGTTTTACTGCATAATTTAAAAAGCATACAAAGGGGAAGTCATGAAAACTACAATTTCATTACTTGTTATCGCACTATTTTGTTCAATAATTCCTGAATCTTACTCACAAACATCAACGGGCAATTCCAACACTTCATTCTCAGGCTCTATCAGTATTTTTCCAAATGAATATTCAATGATTAATCAGCAAACCGGAAACAGGCTTGTTATAAACTCCTCAACCAATGAAAGCAGTGAAAAAGGTCTGTATTATGCCTATTTTGTTTATTCAAGTAATTTTGGTATTGTCAAAGCAGGTAAGTATAAAATCAGGATCTTGAAGCATATTGGTAACAGGATGCAGGAGAATGTATTTGAAGTAAAGGTTCATCAGGATGTACCAAGATTTTATGAGATTATCGCTCTCAAAAAGGGTGTATATTCGATAAGGGTTTATGATGAAAATGATGTATTACTGAGTGCCTCTAATTATTTCAATATAACTTCAGACCCGAATTTAGATAATAATCGTGAAATTAAGCACGAAACAATTTCGGCAGGTAATTAGTCATGTAAAAATGCAAATTTAATACTCCAATTCAGTCTATTTTCTCTCGGTAGTATTATTTTACGAGCATTAGTTTCTTCGTTAATACGGTTTTTATTGTTACTAAACGGGCAAAGTAAATGCCACTGGAATATTGTGTAGCATCCCAATTTACAGAATATGTACCACCCGGGATATTAGCAGAAAATAGAGTTTCAACCAGTCTTCCCTGTAAATCATAAATTGACAGTTCCGCAAATCCAAATTCAGGAATATCAAACTTAATAGTAGAAATAGGGTTAAATGGATTAGGATAACCCTCATACAAATAATACTGTTTGATGTTACTATATAATGTATTTTCTATTATATTAACCGGGGGAGCAATTGGTATATAATTAACAAACCCGAGGGCGGGATTATCAGGTTTGTGAAAAATGTGGGCTTCAATTGAGTCTAAATTATTTGTTCCCCAATTATTATTTTGAGCCATTATTGAATCAGGAGTATTATTATATAGGTCGTAAATAAGACCTGTATTTCCATTTCCATAAATTTGATTAGAACCATCATCGAATGGGGTAGCATTTGTTAAATTTCCCAGGTTTGGTTTTGCTGTACCCTGTATTGTGACACCCCAGAGATTTCCGCGAATAGCATTATTTGTAATTATAGATACTTGTGTGGTATTACCGTTAAAATTCAGCCCGCTTCCCCCTGTATTCGGATTTCCGTCAATATTATTGCTGTCTATCCGATTGTTGTCTATAACTGCATATAAATTACTGCTTAAAAGTGCAATCCCGTATCTATTATGGCTGATGGTATTGTTCTGAATTCGCATATTTACCGGACCAATAGCTAAAAATGCTATTCCGCCGGCCATTGGAAAAGGACCGCCTTTAATGATATTATTCAATATTCTGATCGTGTCATTTCCGGTTGTTCCAAAATTTATCTGGGATACATTAGCATTTTCCGTGTTATTTTCAATAATTCTATTGTTTACAATCCATGGAGCCGAACTTATATTAGCGCCGGATGATATTGCTGAACGTCTGTTCCGGTAAATAAAATTATTAGTAATTACTGCATTTGACCTGAATAACGAAATCGCTCCGCTGCCAAATGAACTGTTTTGTATATTATTTCTCAATATACAGCTGTCTATGGTCATGTCACAGTCCAATAACCTTATCGAATTACCATATTCCATAATTACCTTTTTCAAGATGGATGCGTCGCTGAGCTCTTCAAATTTTAAGCCGAAAAACTTCTGATTTGTATCAGCGGCAGTTATTTTAAATGAATCCGGCGGAGTAATCCTCATTGTACCAAAGATATCTATCATAGTATTTCCGGCAAATTTCCAAACCGAATTTGATGTTATCCTTACTGTATCGGATACTGAAATAATTAAAGTATCGTTTAAAAAATATTCTCCTCCTGAAAAAGTAACAACACCGGATGAATTCGATACCAGATCGTTTAAAGTCCAGCTAACACCTGAGCCGGGAGTGGAATAATTCGAGTATGAAACGGATGAGAGTAATAAAATCAGAACTGTAATTAAAAGGCGCAATTTTTTGTAAATTTATTATTGAGAAATAATTAATTATTTTACAATAATAAATAACATTTTGTATTCATAAAACCCAATTATGACCGTATCATTTGAAGATAGATCAGATTTTAATAATTTATACCTGGATTATATCAACGACTTTGAAAAAGTCAACAGGTTTTTTAGCTATAACTTTAAAAACCAGGATGATTTTATAGAATGTGTTAAAGATAAAAGTAAAACATATCTGAAAAATGCTGACTTTGACAGGATCAGGTTAGCCGATGTTTTAAAAGATCAGAATGAAAAATTTCATTCTTCTTCAGCTTCTCTCGAAAATATAGAACACCTTAGAAATGACAATTCTTTTGCAGTAGTCACCGGTCAGCAAATAGGATTGCTTTCAGGTCCATTATATACGATATATAAAGCTCTTAATACAATCCGTCTGGCAAACGAATTGAATGAAAAGCATGAGCAATATAAGTTCGTCCCGGTATTTTGGCTGGAATGTGAAGACCATGATTTTCTTGAGATAAACAATATCAACGTAATTGATAAAAAAAATGAAAAGCTGAATATTGCCTATTATGAGGGAGGGAATGAGCCGGAAAAATATCTTAAACCCGTTGGAAAAATTGTACTGGATGAATACATTGAATCATTTAAAAAAGAACTGGATGAAGCACTTCAGGACACAGATTTCAAAGAAGAACTATTTGAAAAAATCAATGAATACTACAAAGAGGGGATAGACCTTAAAACAGCTTTTGCTAGATTTATAAATGCAATTGTGAGAGATTCCGGGTTAATATTTATTGATCCGTCTGATGAGAAAATAAAAGAACTAAGCATACCAATTTATGAAAAAGAGCTTAAAACTTTCTCTCAATTATGCGAAATAATAATTGATACTACTGCGGATATCGAGCAATCTTATGAGCCGCAAGTAAAGCCTCGCGCAATTAATTTGTTTTATATTCATGAGGGCAGCCGTTATGCGCTTCAACCGCATGAAAGCGGACTTATTGCTTTAAAAAATTCTCGTCAAAAGTTCGAAATAGAGGAATTGTTTAATATCCTGTACACTAAACCGGAAAATTTCAGCACAAACGTTATTACAAGGCCGATACTCCAGGACTTTATTCTCCCAACTGTTTCTTATATCGGAGGTCCTTCGGAAATCTCATATTTTGCGCAATTAAAAGGAGCTTATGATTATTATGAAATTACTATGCCTGTAATCTTTCCAAGAACTTCCGTCTCACTTGTGGAGAAACGGGTTTCTGCATTTCTGGAAAAAAATGATATCGACTTCCCCGATTTGTTAAATGAGCGCTCACTTTCTGAAAAACTTATTGGCAAAACAGACCAGACAAACATTGACGATCTTTTTTCGACATATTTAGATGAATTGAACAGTCTGAACTTTGGTTTTGCAAATGAGCTTGAAAAGATTGATAAAAATATGGTCAATTCAATAAAAAATAAATTTCAGAAGAATCTAGAGATAATCGAGGACTTCAAAAAGAAATTCCAGGATGCTCAGTTAAGACAAAATGATGCCAATCTTCAAAAAATGCGATCTGTTATCAATGCAATATATCCCGGCTCTGTACTCCAGGAAAGAGTATACAATATTACTTATTTTTTAAATAAATACGGACCTGAGTTTATCGAGTATTTGTACAATGAGATAGATATTAATAAATTCGAACACCAGGTTATTTTTATAAATCCTGATGAGGATTAGGCGGCTATTTGGATGACGTAAAAAAAATACTTATTGTTCGATTTTCCTCCTTTGGAGACATTGTTCTTACATTTCCACTTATAAATCTTATTAAAAAGAAGTTTCCCGGTTCACAAATTACTTTCCTGGCTAAGAGTAAATACCGTTCACTTCTTGAAATAAATCAAAAGATCGATGAAATTATTACATTACCTCAAGATTCTCCGTTAGCTACATTTAGAGGGGAGTTGAAAAGAAACAGTTATGATATTGTTCTCGATCTTCAGAACAATGTTAAGAGCCGGATCGTTACATCTGGTTTAAACAACCTTTCAAGGTTTAAAAAACATAATTTTGAAAAATACTTATTGGTCAGGTTCAAAATTAATCTTTTAAAAGAAACTCCACCGGTTTATAAAAGATATATTGAAACATTAGGGTCATTTGTGACCTTATCAAAAATTGATAAGGAATTTTCTAATTCTGCATTAACTCAAATTGCATTTGATACACCAGTTAATAACTATTTTATATTAGCTCCTTCATCCAGGCATTTCACAAAAACTTATCCAAAAGAGAAATTTGTCGAATATGTAAACTTAAATCCGGATAAAAACTTTATTTTGGTTGGGGATAATTCTGATACCGACCATTTTATTTGCAATTACATTACTGATCAAAGTGATAATGTATTTAATCTTTGTGGAGTGTTGACATATCCTGAGTTGGTATATTTAATCAATGAAAGCAATGGTGTTATATCCAACGATAGCGGTATGATGCATTTTGCAGAAGCAGCCGGGAAGCCGGTTACTGCAATTTTTGGAAGTACAGTTAAAGAATTTGGTTTTTTTCCTCAATTGCATAATTCAAATGTAATTGAAAACTCAGAATTGAGCTGCCGTCCTTGCAGTCATATTGGTTTAAATAAATGTCCGAAAGGTCATTTTAAATGTATGCTTGATTTAAACATTAATAAATTATAAAGGGTGTTTAAATTTATAACTTTTTAAATTAAATTTGGAGAAATCATATTCGGGGGTATGGGAACTAAAGAACGAATTCCAAATTCATCCGGTAAAATTATTGAAATTATAAACAGAGATTCAGATCCGACTATGTGGATACTGAATGTTTATAAGAAAATTCTTTTCTTTAAAAAAAAGATTTTGTCGGAATGGTTTAGCACTAAGTAGGATGTTCTCGATTTTGTTAACACTATAAAATAAATTTTATGAAACATTTATTATTTGCTATCTCTCTTACTTTTGTTTTTGTATGGGGATGTGAGGAATCTGTTACACCGACCCCAACTTTTCAATTAGTTGCAGAATCTGGAGGGGATTCTGTTGTATTAACTAATGCCGGGAATGCGTCGAAAACTCAAACAATTACTTCCAGTTCTATTGATTTTACAAATGCCGACAGCATGAAGGTCAGTATAAAATATTGGGGCTCTACCAATAATGATACTTCTCAGGCAATTGTAATAGGTTATTTACAAAATATTATCCCAACCCCAACTCTTGTTATTCGAAATTCAGACATTTCTACTGGAGAAAAAACTCTCGATACAACATTTGCATCACCAAGAGTTAATGCTTCATTTTTTTACCAATTGAATGTGCAAACTACAGATCCTAATGGCGGTAATGTTCATTTTAAAGATCTAAAGATTTACAAAAAGTAATCATAATTTAAGAAGTTATAGATAATGCCGGAAAAGTATTATGTAATTGATGGTGAAAGTCTTTCTGTTGAAGACTCTGTTAGAATTGTTAGCGATGATATAAAGATTAATTTAAGCAGATCCGCTAAAAAGAATATAATGGCATCACGCGATCTGGTAGACGAATGGATTGAAAAGGATAAAGTAATTTATGGAATAACGACGGGTTTTGGGGAATTCAAAGATGTTATCATACCCAAAAAAGACCGAATAAAATTACAACGAAATTTGATTTTATCGCATTCAGCCGGAGTAGGGAGCTACATTCCCGATCATATTGTCCGGCTGATGCTTCTTTTCAGAATTAACTCACTTTCAAAAGGTTACTCAGGAATTCGTCTCGAATTAGTTGAGCATCTCATCAAAGTATTTAACTCCGGTCTAATACCTTTAGTGCCTTCACAGGGTTCAGTTGGCAGCTCGGGAGACCTTGCCCCGTTATCTCATTTAGCGCTAACACTTCTTGGAGAAGGCTATTGCAAGCTTGACGGAAAGATACTAGAAAGCAAAATTGCATTAAAAAAGGCAGGATTAAAACCCATTGATCTTTATTCCAAAGAAGGACTTGCCTTGATAAACGGTACTCAAATGATGAGTGCCTATACCTGTATGGCTCTTTATGAAGCGTCACATCTTTCAAAATTGGCAGATATTTCCGGTAGCTTATCTCTGGACGCTTTGAGAGGGACATCAAAAGCTTTTTCCGAACGTCTGCAAAAAGTACGTCCGCACAAAGGACAGTTAAAGTCTGCAAAGAATCTGCGCAAACTTTTGCAGGGTAGTGAAATAATGGAATCCCACAAAAACTGCGGTAAAGTACAGGATGCTTATTCTCTCAGATGCATGCCCCAGGTTCATGGGTCCATAAAAGATACTATTGAATATTGCCGGGGAGTACTTGAAACCGAAATAAATTCTGTTACCGATAATCCTCTTATTTTCCCGGAAAGCGGTGAACATATAGAAGGCGGAAATTTCCATGGAGAGC
The DNA here is from genome assembly GCA_937959065.1 of uncultured Ignavibacteriota bacterium. Classification (GTDB taxonomy): domain Bacteria; phylum Bacteroidota; class Ignavibacteria; order Tepidaquicellales; family Tepidaquicellaceae; genus JAEYVS01. Next base: position 11,526 of record CALGOI010000176.1, read on the forward strand.
CAATAGCATTGATAGCTGATTTCCTTTCTATAGCTATTACCGAACTTGGGAATATCTCCGAAAGAAGAACAGCGCGTCTGGTAGATGGTAGTATAAGCGGGCTGCCGTGGTTTTTAACAAGTGAAGGTGGCTTAAATTCGGGATTAATGATAGCTCAATATACTGCCGCCGCTGTAGTTAGCGAAAATAAGGTCTTATCTCATCCTGCATCTGTGGATTCGATTCCTACAAGTGCTAACCAGGAAGACCATAATTCAATGGGCTCGATTTCATCCAGGAAATGTTTTGATATTGTAAATAATACTCGTAAAGTTATCGCAATAGAATTTCTTTGCGCTGTTCAGGGAATAGATTTTCTCAGACCCCTCAAGAGCGGAAAGGGAAGTGAAGCAGCTTATTCACATATCCGTAAGTATTCAGACCACATTAAAGAAGATGTGATCTTGGATGAAGAGATAAATAACATTGCAGGAATAATATTTAATGATGCTTTTATTGAAGCAGTAGAATCTAAAATAGGTAAACTGGAATAATTTGGAACAGAAACGGTTATATAAAACAATTGAAACGATCTATAAAGATGCTCCCAAATTTAAAACGGATGAGGAACTTCTATGTCACGTGCTGGGAGAAATAATCGATTCTCAGGAAATTGAAATTATTGGCGGAAGGGTATGGAAACTCTCCGCTGATAAGGATGCTTATATACTTATAAAACAAATGGGCGATGTTGATTTGATCGAAGATGGGTACAAAATAGATTTGAAAGATTATCCTATGTTTAGTGAAGTTGGCAAAAGACGCTCAGTTATAGCTAAGGAAACTGATGATTATCTTATTAAAAAAGGAATATACCATTATTCCGCTACAGGGGTTGGTGAGAGATTTAAAGTTAAAAATGACAATGACGATAAATCTTATATGTATGAATATCTAATTGCTTTGAACGCAAAGCAGCTGGGTCAGGACTTGCTGGATACTCTGAATATTATCAGCACAACTTTAAGTTCAATTATTAAAACCCGTGAAATAGAGGATGAAGCCAAGGAAAATATGGCTGAATTGGAAAAAGCCCGCGAAATACAAAGAAATATTCTTCCGGAACACGAACTGACCTTCGGAAATTACGAGATATTCGGTTTATCTATTCCTGAAAATGTTGTCGGCGGTGATTTTTTTGATTATCTAACCTCTGCTGACAGTGATATACTTGGGGTTGCAATAGGGGATGCCGCATCTAAAGGGATTTCAGCTGCGGCCCAGTCTTTGTATGTTGCAGGTGCTTTAAAAATGGGAGTGGAATTCGATATCAAAATGACTTCACTTATCAAAAGAATCAATCGGCTGATATATGAAGTATTTCCATATGAAAGATTTGTAACTTTATTTTATTGTGAATTGTTCAAGGATACAAAGGGATTATGCATTTATGTGAATGCCGGACACAATCATCCTTTCATTTATAAGCAGTCAACTAATGAAGTTATTGAGCTGACTACGACCGGACCTGTTTTAGGTCCTTCACCTGAGCAAGAATATTTTTATGAAAGTGTGTTGATAAAAAAAGGAGATATAATTGTGATGTATACTGATGGGATTGTTGAGGCTATGAATGCAAATTTTGAACTATATGGTGAAGAAAGGCTTAAAAATGTGATACTTAATAATACCGATAAAACACCTAAAGAGATTTGTCAGGCTATTGTTGAAGATGTACAGGTTTATTCGGCTGATGGTGAATATGCCGATGATAAAACCCTTGTTGTGATTAAAAGAGTAAATTAATCTCTTTTTTATGATGAAACTTATTTATAATATTGCAGGTTGGGGGAAGTCGTAGGGCTAACTAAAATGGACAAAATGAAAAAAATTTTTACACTCATTATTCTCTGTCTAGCTTTGACTTCTGGTGCATACGGGCAGCTTGGTAATAATA
>CALGOI010000177.1 GCA_937959065.1 uncultured Ignavibacteriota bacterium
ATTTTAGTGGATGGGTTAAACGGATTTGTATAATTCTTGTAAATGGAAAACTTTTCAGGTATTGCATGTGAAACCGTTTCTATGCCAATGGATCCACTATTTGTATATACTAAACCATCACTGGCGGAAATATATAACGCAGTACCTCTTAATGATTTTGTAATGAAAAAAAGCTGTACTCCATTTGGGAGGGAGTCTGTATTCCACGTTACCCCATTGTCAGTCGATCTGTGAACAGTTGAATTTCTCCTAGTGTACCACCAATTGTTTTCATAACCGGTAATTCCCAGGATTGCACTTCCGGAGCCGGGTACAGTTATTGTACTCCATGTAGCTCCTCCGTTTGTTGTTTTGGTCATTGGTCCGGCATACATCCCGGTTTGCGGATTATTAAACCAAACCGGAATTGGCCACCAGCCAACTGAAGTATCCACATCCCAGGTATATCCGCCATCTGTAGACCCGTATACCCTATATTGATTAGTACAAAAATACACCAAACTATCTTTATGGAATAAAGAATTAAATGAGGAATAATGATCAATCATTGCTGTGGGGCTGCCCGGAAGGCGAACCCACGTTTCCCCAAAATCGGTTGTTTTCCATATTGAAAACCTTCCGCCTACAGGATCGCCCTGTAATATACCGTTACCGTTAGTATCAATTGAAATGGCATTTATAAATCCGCCCGGTGCTAAAACCTCATACCAACTCGTACCCCCGTTCGTAGTCCTGTGAACTTTATCTCTTGTCCCAACAACAGCAATATCTTCATTAATACCGCAGACGACAGCAGCGCTTCTAGTATTAAAAGTACTTGTTGTAACATTTGTCCAGGTTACACCGCTGTTGGTTGACCTTATGATAACCACTCCCGAAGGATCACAATCACTTGCCCATGCAATATTATCATACGGAGCAGAGATCGTAAACAAATCTGCTGTAGTAACCTGCGTGTTTCTTTCAACCCATTGACAAAAAGAAGATCCGGCAAATAATAGAAATATAATGGCTATTAAATTTCTCATTTCTGATAAGTGTATTGAAAGGTTAATCTTATCAATTTAAATTTAAAAAATATTTATCAATAATAATATATCGATAAGCTACGAACTAAATCCTGAATGCGATTGTTTTCAATATTAAAAAACGGGATATTATGAAACTCGGAGTTGTTGTTTTTATGCTGTTTACGTCAT
>CALGOI010000178.1 GCA_937959065.1 uncultured Ignavibacteriota bacterium
TGAATAAACGCGGTGTTAAATTCATAATGAAAACAACCGGCGAACAGCTTATTCCCTGGGAAGAACTCAAACCCGATGACATTGTTATCATACCCGCTTTTGGTACAACTCTCGAAACGGAGAACATTCTTAATAATATTGGCGTCGATACGGTTAAATACGATACTACCTGCACGTTCGTGGAAAAAGTATGGAACCGCGCTTCAGGTCTTGGTGAATCCGGCTACACCATCGTTGTACACGGCAAGTATAAACACGAAGAAACCCGTGCCACCTTTTCGCATAGCAAAGAGAGCGCTCCGACAATTATCGTTCGTGACATCACCGAAACAAAGAAACTCGGCGATTATATGCTGGGCAGAATTTCCTTCGATGAATTTTATGAACTATTCAAAGACAGGTACTCTGCTAATTTCGATCCGAAACGATCCCTGGAAATGATAGGAGTTGTTAACCAGACTACAATGCTTGCTACTGAAACCCAGGAAATTGCTAACTACCTTCGCGACGTAATGATAGAAAAATACGGCGAGGAGAAACGGACAGACCACTTCGCCGATACACGTGATACACTCTGCTATGCAACACATGATAACCAGCGTGCTACTTACGGCTTACTCGAACAAAATGCAGACCTTGCCATCGTAGTTGGCGGTTATAACAGCTCTAATACTTCACACATAGTAGAGCTGTGTGAAGAAAAGCTCCCGACATATTACATATCATCGGCTGATAAGATCCTTAGCGAAAATCTCATCAGCCATTTTAACTTCCATAACCACGAAGAATTAACTACCGATAATTTCCTTCCTGATAAAACCCCCATAAAGATCATCCTTACCAGCGGTGCTTCATGCCCCGATGCGCTCGTTGAGGAAGTTATGATGAAGATCCTTTCCTTCTACGAAAATACTCGCCCGGTCGAAGAGCTCCTTGAAGAATTCGAATAAACGACACTCCACGAGTCTACTCCTAGATTAACCCATAGACACCAAAGGTGTCTCACATGCCCTTATGGAAATCGACGTTAAAAATTTCACGGCTTCAAACGTCCGCGACAAAGTCGCGGCGAAGAAAAACTGTTTGAGCTATGTGATAGTTAATACTAACAACTCTCTTATCCGCGAGTTTTTTTCTTCGAGTGCAGAACACGTGAAATTTAGACGATTTTCATACAGGCTGTCCTTTTGCTTCTTTTGGACAAGCAAAAGAAGCCAAGCGGAGCGTTTATTAAGGCGACGCGTTTTGGTACTTTTGCGCGGTCAAAAGTACGGATACAAAAATTTTGTGGTGAGACAAAAGAACATTCCTCAACAAATCCAAGAATCATAGAGCAAATACTATCTCCATTTAAAAATCAACTCAAAATAATTATATTACCCGTTCCTAAACTAACTAAAAGAGGATATACGAATGGCAACCAAACAGGATTTCTTAAAGGAGACTATCGAACATATCGATATGAAAAAACATAATGTTGTCCCAATCGTGGACGACATGAAGAATATGGCTTTCTCTGCCCGCGATCTCGCCCAGGCAGCGGAATACTACGACATGATGCTTAAAGATGAAAGATGTTCCGTTGTTCTTTGTCTTGCCGGCTCGCTGATCTCTGCCGGACTTAAGCTCGTTATCGTGGATATGGTAAGGAATAATATGGTTGATGCCATCGTTTCCACCGGCGCTAATATTGTCGACCAGGACTTTTTCGAAGGTCTCGGCTTCAAACATTACAAAGGCTCACAATTCGCTGACGATAACGAACTTCGTGACCTGATGATCGACCGTATCTATGATACTTACATAGACGAAGAAGACCTTCGCGTTACCGATATGACTATCGCTGAAATTTGCGATAAACTCGAGAAACGCCCTTACTCATCACGTGAGTTTATTTACGAAATGGGTAAATACCTCGCTGAGAACGGAAAAAATAAAGACTCTATAGTACTCGCTGCATATGAGAATAACGTGCCGATCTTCTGCCCGGCGTTCTCTGACTGCTCCGCGGGATTCGGTTTCGTTCATCACCAGTTCCATAATCCGGATTCACACGTATCGCTCGACTCAGCTAAGGACTTCCTCGAGCTCACTAAGATAAAACTCGAAGCATTCGAAACCGGTCTTTATATGATCGGCGGCGGCGTTCCTAAGAACTTCGCGCAGGACATTGTAGTAGCTGCTGAGATACTTGATAAAGATGTACCGATGCACAAATATGCTGTACAAATCACAGTTGCGGATGACAGGGACGGGGCGCTTTCAGGTTCGACATTGAAAGAAGCTAGCAGCTGGGGTAAAGTAGATATGACTTACGAACAGATGGTGTACTCCGAGGCAACTCTCGCGATGCCGCTTATCTCCGGCTACGCTTACCACAAAGGCAACTGGAAGAACCGCAAAAAACGCGAATTTCAGAAGATGTTCCTCAAAGAAGAAGTAACAGCATAAAATCGAATTACATATATACTAACAAAAAAGGCGGTCATCGACCGCCTTTTTTGCTTTATGAACTTTACAAACTATTTTACGAGCAGCATCTTTTTTGTCTGAATAAAATCACCGGCATCCATTGTGTAAAAATACACTCCGGCTGCGAAGTTATCCGAGTACCACGTTACTTCATAAGTACCGGAATTCAGCTGTTCGTTAACCAGTTCGCTAACCCTTTGCCCGAGCGCATTGTAAATATTTATCCGCACAAATCCTGACTTAGGCAGTGAAAACTTTATACGTGTCGACGGGTTGAATGGGTTTGGATAGTTTTGCGCGAGATTGTAACTATCCGGTATCTCCGATGAGACATTGCTGATACCTACCGATTTCGGCGTAATGTAAACCTTGTAAATCTCTCCGATGGCCGAGCTGGTGCCGAAATTCGATGTATCTGCTTTTATTCCGCCGTAGATATATCCGACCATTGTACGCCCGGTAAGCTCGTGAAATTTTATCACGCCGTTATCATATTGCGGAACCGTTGTATCCGGTATCAGTTTTGCCTCCGCCCCGATAAGATATGGCATTCTTAAAGGAAGGAGTTCCTGCGTCGTTGCACCGTCTGACCCTTTGGTTATGTAGGTTATGTCATGAACAAACGGGATTGCGGAATCCTGTACTACCGCATTTATCACCGTGTCATAGTAATAATAACTGATACCGCCGAATAATGTTGTGTAAAGATTACCGCTTGTACTGTCCATCATCACTAAGCTCGGACAGTCATACTGCTGGAATAATTGAGTGAATCCCTGGTCCAGAGTATAGCCGGTATCATCCAGGTATATCGGATTCAGCCAGGGCAGATCAGAAAGGTCGAAGACCGCGCCGTAGTTTATGAAATATGGAGTACCGTCGGGATACACAGCATCCACAAAATTAAGGTCCCTTCGCCTAAGGTTAGCCGTGTCGGTGTAAACGCTGTAATTAGCAATACCTATGGTCGAGCCGTTATCGGTTACCTGGAATTTAGAGTAAGCGTAATTATAATACTGCACACTGTACGGACTGGCATAATCTCCATAAAATCTCTGCCCGGCATAAAGATAAAAATAACCGTCTCTATAGCCGAGATCACCGCCCTTACACAGCATCCTCGTATCCTCCAGTGTTCTTATATGGGATGCGACCGATTGATTATTCATTATTGCATCGATGGTTTCCTGCACATCTATTACAGTTAGACATCCGAAGGTAGTGGTGGAATCTTGCGTACTATCTATACCGTATCCCCCGATGATGTAAAGCTGGTTTCCAACCTGCGCATAGTTTGTGTTGGTTGAGCTCAGCCTGTCAGCGAGCGAAAGCGGAATATCCTGATATGTGCTTCTTGACCAGACCTGCCCGGTTGCAACATCATACACATACATAGTCCTGTTTTGGTATTTTGATGGGAATGATGGCGGCGCGCCGAACCCGTGAAGTCCGTTCGTCCTTCCGGCTAACAGCAGCCATTTGCCGCTTGACTGAGCATATGCGAATGATTGGAGAGTAGGTGTATTCATTACTGTCACCTGTTCGAGTTCCACTGTAAAAGGGTCAGTACCGGCTTTTGAACTGTTAGATATAAATAATGCCAGGAACAATACAAACCCTGTGAAATAATATCTTTTGGACATAGTGAATCCTCCGATAATTAATTTTCAAAAAATTCTGCGATTCGAACATAATTGTTCTAAATCGTTCTTTATCTCCTCGTAATGAAATAAGTTGGTTTTATCAACCCCGTAGGGTAGGTTAAATTATCCTCGATATGTGCTGTAATTCGAAATGCATTTAAATTTTACAAATTCAGCAATAAAATACAAGTAATAAAAAAAAGCCGTTACAAAAATGTAACGGCTCTAAATAACTTCTGTGTGTGTAATTATTTTATTAGCAGCATTTTCTTTGTTTCAGAATAATTATCCGTTTCGAGTTTATAAAAATAAACACCGCCGGCAATATTCTGGGCATCCCATGTCGATTCATAAGTACCTGCTGTAAGATTCGTGTTCACAAGTTCAGTTACTTTCTGACCTATTGAGTTATAAACATTGAGTTTCACCTGACCTGATTCCGGTATTGCAAATCTTATTTTCGTTGAAGGGTTGAACGGGTTAGGATAGTTTTGCATTAAGCTAAAACCTTCAGGGATCTCACCGGATATATTCTGAATTCCCACCCAGAAAGGCCTGATATAAACTTTAAGAATTACATCGCTTGCAGAACTGCTGCCCATGCCGCCAGTTCCGGGATTTGGTGCAGTTGCCTTTATACCGCCGTAAATGTATCCGACAAATGTTCTCGCGTTTATTTCGCGCATTTTTATTACACCGTTGTCATACTGCGGGATGTTATCATTCAGCACAAACTTTGCGTTTGTTCCAAGCAGTCCCGGCATTCTGTTCGGGTAAAGTAATTCGGCGAAATTACCGGCTGAATTCCTTGTCATAAGAGAGATATCATCGACGAATGGCACAAGTGAATCAACCTCAGTTGTTGAATTCACCGTATCGTAATACCACATCCCGGTACCGCCGAAAAACATAGTATGCATATCAAGGGTAGTGCTGTCGAATAAATTAATGTGAGCCGTCGTGTACTGGTTATATTTTTGATCGAATGAATGAACTGTTATTCCCGATCCATCAAGAACTATCGGCGTTAAGAAAGGAAGGTCAATATCTTTTCTGAATACTCCGCCATAATTGATGAGGTACTCTGAACCATCCGGCTTTATTGCGTTTACAAGGTTCAAATCCCTTCTGTGTAGATTATTTGTGTCTGTAACCTGCGTATAGTTATCAATGCTGACCGTACTACCGGCGACCGACACCTGAAATTTCTTATAAGAATCAGTGTATACCTGATTGTTTGTACCTTGCCCGGTATTCCAGTAAACACCGGTAAAATTATGCCCGCCAAATAGATAAATATATCCATCCATATAACCCATCTCTCCGCCGGTAACCTGTACCCGGGAATCCGTCATTTGCTTAACGAATGGAGATACTGTAGTACTGTTTATAACGGCGTTTATCATTCCGTCCACATCTATCACAGTAAGCCTGGGTAGAGTTTTTACCTGCCCAACCGTGCTGTCTATTCCATAACCTCCGGTCACGTAAAGATTATTCCCCACCTGTACATACTGCTGGTTAGTCGAGCGTAATGCATCGGCTGTTGATGCAGGGAGGTCCAGAGCAAGTTCTCTCGACCAGACCTGATTCGTATTCGGGTCAATTACATATACCCTCTTATTCTGATAAGAAACAGGAAAAGCAGTTATAGGAGTGAAACCGTGCAGACCATTTGTACGTCCGCCTATAATGAGCCATTTTCCGTTAGATTTCGCAAATACAAATGAATGTACATTTGGAGCACCCGGGATATTCACTTCTTCAAACTCAACCGTAAAAGGTTCTCCCCCGCCGGCAAATAAAGAGCCGGAAGTCAAAATAAACAATAGTAATGCAGTAATGAAATTTTTCACCATAACCTGATTTGAATGTAGTTTAATTA
>CALGOI010000179.1 GCA_937959065.1 uncultured Ignavibacteriota bacterium
GACCGATGATACAACGGAAATTATCAGTGAGCATATTAAGAAATATCTTGAGCAGGGTTATGATATAAAAGTTTTACACCGTACAGATCGCACAGGTTATAAAGCCGGTGCATTAAAAGAGGGATTAAAAACCGCGCGCGGTGAGTTTGTAGCAATATTCGACGCTGACTTTATTCCCCGTAAGAAATTCTTGTTACGAACACTCCCCTATTTCTACAAAAATGAAAGACTGGGACTGGTACAGACGCGCTGGGAACACCTTAACCGTGAATACTCACTGATTACACGCACTCAGGCAATGGCTCTCGACGGACACTTCGTCATCGAGCAGGCAGTTCGTAACCGCGCAGGGTTCTTTATTAATTTCAACGGTACAGCCGGTATCTGGCGTAAGGAGTGTATATTCGATGCAGGTAACTGGGAAGCCGATACGCTGACTGAAGACCTCGACCTCTCTTACCGCGCGCAAATGAAAGGATGGGAGTTTAAGTATCTGATCAACTTCACTTCACCGGCCGAGCTTCCCGCGGAAATAAATTCACTTAAATCACAGCAGTTCCGCTGGACTAAAGGCGCGATCGAAACCGCCAAGAAGATTTTCCCAAGAGTACTGAAATCCAAAATGCCATTTAGAGAAAAGGTACAGTCTTTCGTCCATCTCTGGAGCAATCTGGCATACCCTTTTATTCTTTTATGTGGTATATTGAATTTACCAGTACTTCTTATCAAACTGACAGGTAATTATGATGATATCTTTAAGTTTATGTCTATATACGTATTCGCATTTATTGGTTCGTTCTTATTTTATCTCTATTCGCAAAAAGATGTGTATACCGATTGGCAAAAACGAATTATTTATTTCCCAATATTCCTTTCCGGAAGCATGGGCCTCTCTGTTAATAATACAAAAGCAGTTTTTGAAGGGCTCTTCAATAAAAAAAGTGAATTTGTAAGAACACCAAAGTATAATATCAAAAGCGGCAAGGATAAATGGCAGGATAAATCATACCAGATGAAAAAGATACCGTTCACTTCATACATCGAAGCGTTTCTTGCTCTATATTGTTTTTCAGGTGTGGTTATTGCAATAATTAATGCGCAAATTGCTGCCGTTCCGTTCCAATTAATGTTTACAGCCGGTTACTTCTTAATGGCATACCTTTCAATAAAACAGGTTGTAATTACTAACAGGATAATATCACAAAAGCTAAAGATGGCATAGTGAAAAATCTCGACAGGTACATAGAGAACCTAAAAGCATCTCTAAATGAGAAAGTTTTCTCACCGGTTTTTATCCGACTGGCTAACGTTTATTTTCTCAATAAGCAATACGAAGCCTGTATCCAGGTTTGCCGTACCGGACTCCACATTTATCCGTATTACCTTACCCCAAAAATCCTTCTCATTCGTTCTTACATTAAACTCGGACATCTCAATGAGGCCGAGAAGCTATTCAATGAAATTGAAAGCAAAATCATAGATGTGCCTGTTTATAAGAAAATAAAAGAAGGGATCTTAAAGCTAAGACAGGAACCAGGGCAGGAAAGGATTCTATACAATTTTTACAAAAAACCCAATCTCAGATTTGAAGACAATAAAGATGCGATCCTGGCGTTAATCGGTAAACACAAGCTGAAAAATATAAAAAAGGATAAATTAAAGGATCTTAGTGTACTTGAAGAAGAAACCGATCCGAAACGGCTGGAGGTTTTAAGAGATAAATTCAGTGAAACCACTCTAAAACAAACATACGAAGATAAACAGAAAGAATTAAAAGAAGAGATTGAAAATGAAGAGTTATTTGGAAGAATAAAGATAGTCACTGAGACTCTGGCAGATATCTATGCCCAGCAGGGTAATTTCAAGGAAGCATTTAACGCTTACAATATCCTCCTACGCGCAGGCACACCTAATAAAAAACGAATTGAATCAAAATTGTTCGAACTTGAACGGATAAGCTTTAAAACCGATGAGAACTGATATTTTAATCCTCCGGTAGTTGCGGCTTTACATTCACAACTTTCTCCCTCGTCATTATCACAGACCCTGACTTAGCCCCCTTTGGCTTTTTAACGAATTTCTTCTCACAGTATGCTACTGGCACCATTGAAGCTTTTCTCGCCTTACTGTAATACGCGCTTATCGATGCCGCTTTTTTAATGATTTCTTTTGGCACGTCATCTTTCTTATTGGATATTTTAAGTACTGTATGTGAACCGCTTGCACCTCTTACGTGGAACCACAAATCATTCGGTGCTGAGTGCTTAGTCGTAAGCAGATCGTTTGACTTGCTGTCTTTCCCTACCCAGACTTCATATTTATCACTTAACACAAACTTCCTGAAAAGGCTCGTTTCGTCCGGTTTTCCCTCTTTTTTTATTTCCTTTTCCAGTTTTTTCACATCCTGAAAATCTTCTATTTGTTCTAATTCCTCCAGCTCTTTCTGCAGTTTATCTTTTTCCTGCTCAAATTTCCTAACCCTCTTTTTGATATCTTCTATAGCGTTCTTTTGCTTCTTGTACTTTTCATAATATCTATTTGCATTCTCTGACGGTTTAAGCTCGGATTTCAACTTTATTTCTACATCTTTGTTAGTCACCGGATCCGTCACAGTAAGCTTCATATCTCCCTCTTTTATGTTCGCGATATTAGCCAGTATCAGGTCACCATACACTCTAAACTTATCTGCCTGTTTGAACTCTTCGATCGTATTATTAAGATTATTGATATTCCCTTCCACATTCTTTATCTCTTTTCTTAACTTATCCTTCTTTGATTCAAGGACATCCTTCACCTTCTCTTCTTTGTAAGAATATTTATTCTGGTATTCGATCAACTTATTAATACACTCAAACTCTATACAGGTATAACCTTCCAAATTCTGTAGTTTTACTAATGAAGTTTTAATATCTCCATCTTTCTCATAAAATGTGTATTCAGGGTTTTCCAGATCATTTCTCAATGTCCTAAATTCCTCATCTAATATTTTCTCGTTCCCTGTAATACTGTCATCATTCTCCAGTCCTGCCCTGAATAATGCTTCCCTGCCGTATAAATTGCCAAAATGCGGATACTTAACCTTCACATAATCCTTTACTGTTTTAATACCCGTTGCATCTTTGTTTGAATTTCGCTTAGGGAATATTTCTTCTAGCGATTTCTGAAGAAGTTCATTCCGTTCTTTAAAAGAATTAATTATAACCCCATTATTAGCAATAAAGCAGTTATATCTTCCCCTTATAAACGAAAATAAAATCATTCTCCCCGAGGCGAGTGTCAGCAAAATTATCCTGTCATCATTATAAAGCTTAACATCTTTTATCTTATCTCCGGTTAGTTCATCGAATAGCATAGCTACATTCTTCTTTGCCTTCGAAAACCCATTCCTTAACTGGAGATATTCATTACGTTTAGCCACAGAGAACTCAAGGAATTTAACACTCTCACCTAATGAAAGCGCTATTACCAGCTTATCCTTTTCCTGTGTGAATGCTTCCTCTATTACAGCCCCGCACCACTCCCCATCAATATATCTCGCCAGCTCCTTTATGTGAAAATAATTCTTGTCCATTTATGTAATTTATGTAAAGCTCTTTTTATTTTCAGTCATAAAACAAAAAAACCAACCTGATAAATCGGGTTGGTTTCTCTGCCTTCCTTTAACCTAAATATTACAATCTTAAAACTTATCCTTCTTTTAGTGCTTCCGCGCCGCCTACGATCTCGAGTATCTCGTTCGTAATGGCTTCCTGTCTTGCTCTGTTGAACTGCAGTTTCAGGAATTGCAGCAGCTCCTCTGCATTTCTTGTTGCGGTTTCCATCGCTGTCATCCTTGCGCCCTGTTCAGCAGCATTCGATTCAAGAAGCGCTTTCCAAAATTGAGTTGCCAGTTTTCTCGGAATAAGATCATTCAATATCTGTTCTACACTTGGCTCATATATATAATCAGCTTTCTCTTTCTTCTCATTATCTTCGGTTCTCTCAGTTAGAGTCTCGCTACCTAATGGTAAAAACTGCTCCCTGGTTGGTTCCTGCCTT
>CALGOI010000180.1 GCA_937959065.1 uncultured Ignavibacteriota bacterium
TGATCGGCTTCCTGGTTATACTGAATATCAATCAATTCATGGAAGACTCCGGGGATTTCACTGCTAAGTTACAGAACATTTTTTCCGGTTTACAGACATGGGTGGACAATATGCTTATAACTCTCAGTAGGGGTATTCATGTTGACTTTGGGAAAATGAATATTGGCGAATCTTTCAAAGGCATGTTTGGAGCAGATACGCTGGGAACATCACTCCTGACAGCATCTAACTTTGTTGTCAATTTCTTTATGGTTATTCTTTATTGGCTCTTTATGATGGCAGGTAAGCCAAAACTGGAAATTCAACTCAAGAAAGCTCTTAAGAAAAGGAAGGTTGACTATGAAAAAACAATGGAAGTCTTAAAGGATCGTATTCAGCGGTACCTGTCTACTAAAACCCTTATTAACCTTGGAAACGCTACGGCCAGCACTATACTTTTTCTTGCATTCGATATTCAGTTTGCCATACTTCTTGGTTTTCTAATTTTTGTTATTAACTTCATTCCCAGCGGTGGAGCCGTTTTAGGAACTGCTTTTCCTGTCTTCTTTGCTATTGTGCAGTATGATTTATCGGCTACCTTTTTAATTTTTGTCGTAATACTTATGGTTATACAACTGTCTGACGGGTACTTTTTCGAACCAAAATTCGTTGGAGCCCGCCTGTACCTTAGCCCGGTGTTTGTTATTATCTCTATTCTCTTCTGGACTTATGTTTGGGGAATAACAGGGGCTTTTCTTGCCGTCCCTATCTCCGGGGTTATTAAAATAATTGTTTCTAATATCGACCAGCTAAAACCTGTTGCCGTTATCATCGGAAATGAGGATTTGAATGAAAACGGGAAGTGATGGAGTGTGTCCTATGCAAATCCGACTCAGCTGCTGAATTTTCCACCATCAATAATAAGCTTTACTATAAATGCGGTGAGTGCGGTTTAATTTTTCTGGACAGCAAATACTTCCCCTCCGTTGAGGAGGAGCATGAGCGTTACAATTCACATAATAATGACCCCGGTGATGAAAGATACATCGAACACATTAAGCAGCTTACCGATAAAATGCTTCCGTATCTTAAAGACGGAGATACAGGTCTTGATTTCGGCAGCGGTGCAGGCAAACCTGTCGAGCATATCCTTGTAAAGAACGGTTACAGCGTTTACAGCTACGACCCGTTTTTCTTCGACCATAAAGACCTGCTGCAAAATAAATACGACTTCATTACCTGCATCGAAACAGCTGAACACTTCCATGACCCTGCTAAAGAATTCGACTTAATTAGCACAATCCTGAAACCTGCCGGTTTACTCGGACTTATGACTAACTTATACACTGAGGAAATTAATTTCGATGAATGGTGGTATCACCGTGACCCTACGCACGTCTGCTTTTACTCTACCGGTACAATAAAATGGCTCTCGGAGATCTACAATTGGGATATCCTTTCCTTATCCGGTAATGTGGTGGTTTTTCAATCTTCCCTAACTTAATTGCATTTGAAAGCAATTAAAAATATATTTACTAAAATTCCTTTCTTACAAATCACCTTTTAATGAAGCTTTTCAAAGGCATTCCGGGAATAATTTTCATTGCGAGCATACTCCTTTCCTTTTATATAGGTGAATTTGTACCGCCCCATTGGGTAATCGAAAAAGTCTCTCTGGACATCCGCAAAGATACTGACGGTAAAGAGTACTTTATCTACCGTGAAAAGCCCAAATACCTGAAATCGATTAAACCCATAGAAGAGTCTTCGCTGCACCGTGACTCTATTAATGCTGTTATAGCTGCCGGGCAGGACCCAAAGGTGGTAGAAGATTTCGTTTACGAAATTCCGCCCAATAGCGATCCGGACGATCCCGCGTCGAGAGTCTATTATCAGCTTATTGCCGAGAAACATTTCGGGTTTTGGTCCCTGTTACCAGCGCTGGTTGCTATTATTCTTTGCTGGCAGACTCGTGAACCAATTAGCGCATTATTCGCGGGAATTGTATCCGGCGCGTTGATATTGCGGAAGTACAACATTGCTGATGAAGTCCTTATTCCAAATCTTGGCACAGAAAGCGCTGCCGGTATCCTGATTCTCTATCTATGGATGCTTGGTGGGTTGCTGGGGATATGGTCCCGAACGGGAGCTTCACAGGCATTTGCGACAATGGTCACGAAGCACTTCGTTAAAGGACCTAAATCGG
>CALGOI010000181.1 GCA_937959065.1 uncultured Ignavibacteriota bacterium
GAAGAAGCAGAAAAGGTAATAGACGGTATAATAAAGGATACCGGGGCTACGGACCAAAAAGATTTTGGTAAAGTCATGGGCGCTGCTATGAAGGAGTTGAAAGGAAAAATAGACGGCAAAGTGATCCAGGACCTTGTGAAATCAAAACTTTCTACCTAACCCCGTAAAATCCAACCAAGGGGGTCTAATTGAATAAATTAGATATATTAATATTTATCATTGTAGGTTTACCGATAGTAATCGGTTTATCCAGCGGTTTTCTTAAAAACCTGCTGGGATTTGCCGGCATAATCGTCGGATTGATAGTAGCGTCGAATTTCAGCGATCAGATAGCAGGGATGTTTATATCCATGGATCTACCTGGGCAGATAAGCACGGCATTTTCGTTTACCGGTGTGATAATATTCTTTTATGTACTGGGCGGATTCGCGGCGAAGAGGATATCCCGGATAAGTTCCTTTACTTCTACGATGGATAAACTTTTCGGCGGGATATTCGGTGCTCTGCAGGGGCTGATTATTGCCAGCCTGGCGATTCATTTTTTAAAATTTTTTAATTTCATATCTGTGGATACTATGCAGGCTTCGATGATGTATCCTATGATTGCCGGTATAGCTCCGGAGATAGTGGATGTTACAAGCAAAATACTGCCTTTTGTCAAAGTACACATACAGGGAAAAAAGTTTTTTAAATAGACGATGGAATTATAATTAGTAAAAGAGAAATTAGAGTTCGATAAAGTATCTGGAAAGGTAAGACACCATATCACCTCCGGGCTGGGTGAGAGGCTGCTGGATAACATAAAGTATTTTACGGACAAGTACGATCTTGAGCATGAGCTGGATAAAGTGACTGAAGCGAAGGAATTGATCCATTACGATGGAGGGATAGACCTTGCCGGACTGAAAGATATCAGCGGTGTGTTAAAGAAACTTAAGATAGAAGGTCACTATGTTTCCCCTGAAGAGTTTTTGTGGATACTTGAATTTCTGCGTGTTTCCAGAAAGATGAAAGAGTACTTCAGGAAAAAAGCCAAGGATGGTGGTGATAAATTCATTCTGCTGCCAAAACTTGCCGAGCCATTGTTTTCCGATAAGATACTCGAACATAATATTGACATTACAATAGATGAGACGGGGAAGGTTAAGGATTCCGCATCGGCTGAGTTAAGGAAGATCAGGAAAGAGATAGTCGCGAAAGAAGAACACTTAAGGAAGACTCTCGCAAAGATTTTAAAGAGTTATTCAGAAAAAGAATACTCACAGGAAGATATTATTACACAGAGGGACGGCAGGATGGTCATTCCGGTTAAGGCGGAGAATAAGAGGAATGTCCCCGGGATAATACATAGCTCGTCTGCATCAGGCGCGACGGTATTCATCGAGCCGGGTGAGACGATAGATGTAAATAATGATATTGCGGAGTTGATATTCAAGGAGAAGAGGGAAGTGGAGAAGATACTTCGTGAACTGTCCAAACAGGTGCTCGCAGTCATCTACGATTTTGAATTAAACTGTGATATACTTGCCGAGCTGGATTTTTTAAACGCCAAGTCAAGATATGCATCGGAAGTGATGGGAATCAAGCCATTCTTTAACGATGAAGAAGTGAATCTCGAGAACGGCTATCATCCAATATTATTGATCAATCACAAGCGAAGTGAGATCGTACCATTGAGCGTGAAGATAGGTGATGAGTATAACACGCTTATAGTCACCGGTCCGAATGCGGGGGGTAAAACAGTCGCATTAAAAACAGTGGGGCTGCTTCAGCTGATGTTCCAGTCAGGAATGCTGATACCGGTGCATGAGAAGACATCGATGCGGATGTTCGATAAGATTTTTATTAATATAGGAGATGAGCAGTCGATTGAGAATGACCTCAGCACGTTCAGTTCTCACCTGAAGTCACTAAAGGATATCATCGACAATGCTGACGATAAATCGCTTATACTTATCGATGAGATTTGCAGCGGTACGGACCCTAACCTTGGCAGCGCTTTATCCGCGGCAATACTGAAAGAATTTTCGGACAGGAACGCAATTTCGATAGTTACAACTCATATAGGACAGTTAAAGAATTTCGCTTACAATACACCCGGGATAGAGAATGCCTCATTGGAATTCGATCATAAGACATTATCGCCGAGCTTTAATTTCATAACGGGACTGCCTGGACAAAGCTTCACGTTTGAGATAGCAACGAAGTTCGATTATCCGAAAGACATATTAAAGATGGCGAACGAGATGGCGGATAGTTCAGAGACCAAACTCGAAGAGCTGTTAAAGGAGCTTGCGGAGAACAAGCAGTCATATAATGAATTGAAGACGAAATTCGACAGAGAGAATGTTAGATTGACAGGATTGATAAACCTTTACCAGAAAAAGAATGAAGAGCTGGAGCGGGAGACGAAGGAGATAATTAAGAAGTCGAAGCTCGAAGCAAAGCAGATACTTGATGAAGCTAACAAGCTGATCGAAAAGACGATTAAAGAAGTTAGGGAGAATAAGGATTTTTCACCAAAGGAGGTGAAGGATGAGTTCAGGCAAAAGACTCAGGTGTTGACACAGATACAGGAGCCTGTGAAAGAAAAGATAATAAGTGAAAATATTAAGGGACATTAAGGCAAACAGTCAAATAAACGTCTCTGTATATAACTGCAAGATCGTTTTTCCCTATTTGTTCTGTTTTTTTATAGTAAAAAAAAAAAAAAAAAGAATACTGACACAACC
>CALGOI010000182.1 GCA_937959065.1 uncultured Ignavibacteriota bacterium
AAGTATATTCATATGAACCGGAAGCTAAATCTTTATTAACAAGAGTGGCAACTTCCTTACCGAGAATATCATATACCTTAAGAGAAACCAATCCACTTTTAGGAATAGAGAATTTAATTGAAGTGGACGGATTAAACGGATTAGGATAGTTCTGGGAAAGCTCGTATCTGTCAGGAATCTCAGCAGTAACATTCTGAATACCGGTTATGGACTGACCATTAAGTCTAATCCCCCATGCGTTTAAAACGGAAGGACCATTACCAACAGAGCTCATCGAGCTGAGTTGTTTGACATTAAGAGTCCAGATTCCTCTTGCCGGTGAACTATTAAAAGTTCCAAATGCCTGCATAGGCCTAGCCTCAACCGACCATGGTGCAATGATTTCAGGGTAATTAACATTTAAGTCAGCATCATCCGTGAAGATAGTCAGTATATTATCCGAATTACCCCCGATATTGTTAATTACAGTTCTTGTTTGCCCGTTAGGAGCAGTCAATGTTATTTCAAAGTCTTCAAGATCGTAAGCCTGTGCAGAAAGAAAGAGTTCAACAGAGTTCACGGTATTATCCGGGAAAGAGGGTCCCACATTTATAGTACTATTCATACCATTCACATTCCCAAATGGAATAGTGTCGAAGAGAACGGTTTGATAGAATCCCATCGGGTATGCGTGATCAACCGGGTCATTACTTTTAATAACAGTTATATTAGGAGTAACAGGGGTACTTAAAATATTTCCGCTGTAAATATGCTCAGCATAATAAGAGCTGAATCTGCATCTATTAACGGTGCCCACATCAAAAGTACCTCTCATTCTATTATATCTGCCAGTTGGCATCAAGTCACCATCAAAACTCCACACAGCCAGCAAATCATTAGAAAAAAGCTGTCCAATGGCTGCTTCCGAAGAAAACATGAATTTTTTAATATTATCGCTATTGTGAACAGTTCTCCAGATGCGCAGTTCATCCATGTATGTATTTACCGGGCTATTAGTTTCAAAGAGGCCTTCCGCTACTCCAATTCTAACTGGATCTGAATTAACAGGCATTGAATTTATTGGTAAAGTAAGAGAATAATCTAATTCCCCATTAATATACAGGTCAACATTGAAATTACTTCCGGCTTTTCTCCAGGCGGCCGCAACATGGAACCAGGAATACAAGGGAACCACATTGCCCTGTGAAGTTCCAGTGACCTGTCCAACGCTAAATTCAAGTCTTCCAAGCTGCCCTATGCCCATATAAAAAGAATTAGTCAAAGCCGTAGCCCCTTTAGAAATAAGCGCCGTTCTTTGACCGGGAATACCATTATCCAATTTAACCCACATTTCTACCGTACCACTATCGGTTAAATGGTTTGTAAAACCGGAACTATCTCTTAATTCTATATAGTTGTCATTACCGCCATTAAGAGGAAAATATAATGCATTATTGTAAGGTAAAGGGTAACCATACACGGCAGAATTAATATTAGCATTCCCCTGTCTTATTCCATAGTGGCCGCCGACATATTCCCAGACAAAAGTTGAAAGACCGGCATTAAATGTCCATGAAGATATTAAGCCATCGTAATTTACGCTTCCCTGAAAATTCGTACCATCAAAATTCGAAGCGGGGGTTTCTCCCAGCCCAACAAATCTGTTTACTCTAATCTGTTCCTGTGTAAGAGCCGTACCCCAGAATCTAACTTCATCGATAAAACCCTGAAAAGAACCATTAGCATATTCAGCTCCTCCAATTCTCAGCTGATTACTATTTACAGGCATATTACCAGAAGCCAGCACAGTATTTCCTACTTTACTACCATCGATATAAAAGTTTACCTCTATATCCGTTCCTACATCGAGCCAGGTTACAGCCAAATGCGTCCAGGTATTAAGTGGAATAGTACCGCTCCCGGGGTTCACCTGAGCGTTACCAATTCTTAGCCAAGGTACTCTAGCAGTTGTAATAAAGAGGGAATAAGAAGTAGTTCCAGAAGTAGATCCTTTTGCAAAAACATAATTGTTTTGAGAAGCTCCGGTCAGATATACCCATGCTTCAATAGAGCCATCAATAGTCTGATTAAATTCCTCATTATGAGCAACGCTAACATAGTCAGAGGCAGTACCAAGTCCACCGAGGTATTTGTTAGAGCCGCCTAACCCATACCCATCAGTCTGCAAGGTGTTTTCGAGATTGGATCTTCCGTTTTTAAATGTATTATCTTTATCCTGCGAGAATGTATATCCCGGGATAATGATAAGAGTAATTAAGAGTAGAAATAATTTTTGAGCCTTCATTTTAAAGAATTCTCCTTTTTGTTTTTGGCAAATCCGGTACCGGTAATGCCTTCATTATAAAGCAGCCGGCATATTGTTCAGTATAGAGCCGAAGGCTTAGCAATATACATTCGCGCGGTGAGACAATCTGCCGACTATAATTTTCCGATACTTTCATTGTGTTTTAATTTTTTTTAAAAAAAGTTCATATACAAATTTTTAAAAAATTCATATACAAAATTACTAATGGCATATGCTCGAAACAAAAAGAAGAAAAGGAAGCCATAATCAGGATTTTTTTAAAGAAAATTATCAAAGATTATAAAAAATGCTGATTTTAAGGATTTTTTAAATTTTTTTTATTTATATTTTACATCCATAATAACCTTGAAACGTGAGTCTAAAAAAAATCCCAGAAAGTAATGCTGTAAACGTGAAATTAAAGTTAACACTACAAAAATAAAAACGTTATAAAAAGAATAAATATAGATATTTACATAATTGAGAATTTTAAAGAAAAAGTATCCGGATAACTTCAAAAATGCTTAAGAATAAGGTAACAGAGATACTCTCCGCAATGTCATCTGAAGAGATAAAACGGTTTGGTGAATTCGTAACATCACCATATTTCAATAAAAATACAAACATTCAAAAGCTATTTAATGAATTAAAAAAATATTACCCATCATTTGAGGATAAAAAGCTCACAAACGAGTACTTGTACAAGAAGTCAGTTTCACCAAAAGGCTATAACCAGCAGGTGATAAGAAATTTAAATTCAGGCCTGGTTAAATTATTAAAGGATTTTTTAGCTGTTGAGTATTTTATTGAAAGCGAGATTGACAAGACAATTGCAATGTTGTACAAATTAGGAGAGAAAAAAATTTCATGTATATTCAGTACTGATCTTAAAAATCTAGAAAACCGTATCCTTAACACCAAAGATATTACACAATCGACATTAATGGATTTATATAGAATGGAGACCGAAAGATTAAATTTTCTTATTCAAACGGACAGGCAGGAAGAAGCAGCTCAATTTATTCTGAAACAAAGCGATTATATAATCTTACACTTTATCGTTCACCTCTCAAATGCACAAAATAATTTAAAGATAAATGAAGATACGTTTAATAAGAAATTTGACATAAATCTCGTTAGAGAGTTTATAAATAATACAAACCTCGATAAGATAATGGATTACTTAACGGACAATAAATTTGAATTCAGTTCGTTCGCAAAAATCCATTATTATAAAATGATGTGCTCATTGTATCCAGAGAACGAGGATTACTATTTTAAGCTCAAGTCTTTTTTGAGTGGAAATATACCTTACATGAATAAAAACGAGATATATTCAATAATAACAGCAATAGAAGTATACTGCACCACTAAAATCAGCAAAGGGGAAATGCGATTTTATAATGAGTTATTTGATATTTATAAACTTGCTGTAAATTATGGAACATTTGTAAAAGGAGCACCTCCCCAGATAACAGCTATAAAGTTTAGGAACATTTACATTTGCGCACTCAGGGTCGGAGAAATCGAATGGGCAGAGAATTTTGTAAAAATACACCAAAAATATCTATCAACGGAAGGGAAGATACTATCGGAATTAGCTTACTCTCAATTTGATATAGAAAAGGGAAACTATGACAGAGCCATTGAAAGATTGAATAATATTAATACAGATCTGTATTATGTTAAGAAAGACATTCGCCGGTTCATAATACAAATTCATTATGAGCGAGGCCACCTTGAATCATCATTATCCGCTCTTAGCTCATTCAGACAATACATCAACAACAATACAAGATTAATACCTGGGACTAAGGATAATTACATTAAGTTTATCAATGTTATGACAAATCTAACTAAGCTTAAATCATCTCCAGACCGCAAGAAACTTCAAAATCTAAAAGAAAGAGTAAAAAATGACTCTTTACCCTCCAGAGAGTGGATATTGGAAAAGATATCGGAACTCGAATAAAAACCGTTATACACTTTTGACTAATTTCTGAATTGTATTAGCAACCTTGATATGTTAAATTCGAGGTTTAGCACTTTAACAGGATATAAGGTCAAATTTGGATAAAATTGTAGTAAAAGGGGCGCGTGTACATAATCTTAAGAATATCGATGTTGAGTTTCCCCGGGACAGTTTAATTGTTTTCACGGGGTTATCGGGTTCGGGTAAATCCTCATTAGCTTTCGACACGATATATGCAGAAGGCCAGCGAAGATTTATGGAAACGCTCTCTGCATACGCTAGACAGTTCATCGGCGGCATAG
>CALGOI010000183.1 GCA_937959065.1 uncultured Ignavibacteriota bacterium
ATCCTTTTCCATTCTTTATCTGCCCAGCTGAGATAGTACTCCGGGTTATGTAATAAATATGAATCAATGTAGTCTAAATTAAGGCGGGTAAGCTGGTGTTTCAGCTGGTCTTCCAGGAATTCCGGATGTATGCAGTGCCACAATCCATCACCATACTCTACTACTTCCGGGAATGGATTTCCGTTTTTCTTCCTTTTTTCGGCATTTTTGTAATTCTGTCCCTGTATATATCCGACTTTGGTTACAAGCGTTATATCACTTCGATCTATATCACCGCTGTCAACGAGATCGTTTATTACATTGCCGGCAAGGATCTCACTTCCCCCGTCACTGTAGTTCGCAGATGTGTCGATTAATGTGATACCGGATTTGATAGCCTTTTCAAGTGCTGTGTAATGTTCGCGAACTCTGTAATCTATCCTGTAGCATCCAAATCCGATTTTAGGAAAACTCATTATAAATCCTTTGATTACCTCAATTTAAATATATTTTAAGAGGATATAAAGGATTTTAAGACTGGTGTAAATTTACTTTAAAGGACTAATAATTGTGCTTTGGATGCCATTTATCCGGTCTTCCCTCTGGAGTCAGATCGAATAAATTCCATAAAGGCCATATTGTATCGACATGCCTTGGCTCCTGTCCCTTGTCCATTGGAGCATACAATAGCTCCGTGCTGTAAGTGTGATATATGCTCTTTCCCTTCTTTTTAAATACATTTAGTGCCGGCCATTGCGCTTCATTCTCTCCTTCAGCAAAGTAATCACTGTTGTAGGAGTTATTATACGATGACAACATCCGCACAGCCTTCCATCCCCTGGACTTTCCCCATTTAATCAGCTTCTTTATCGGAGCCTTCCCTACCATAACGAAGTTCGTAACGTCATTTACATGATTAACCATTCCGTTTATTCCGTCGATAATTGATGTGCAGCTTGCGCATGGCTTTTCATTCTTTGGAGAATACATAAAACTGTATATGATAAGTGTGCTTTTACCTTCTTTGAATAATTCAGATAATTTTGTCTTCTTCACATTTCCGGTCTTTAGATCTATCTCTTCAAATATATAGTCTTCTTTTATCTTACCGCCTGTGGGAAGCTTCCGCCTTAGCTTTGCAACTTCCTCCTCCTGCTTCCTCAGCTTCATTTCCGCCTTTAGAAGCTCATTCCTTGCTTCCCGGTACTGCTTACTTTCACCGGGAAACGTAACGTCGTGTAGTTTTTTCATTCGGCTTAATTTTATTTTTCGACAAATTCTTTCAATGCCTTGTCGAGGAAGTAGCTCCAGCCTTCGTCGAAGTTTCCTATTACAAGATCAGGATTAGTCTGGTCAAATGTATCCAGTCCCGAGTGCGTTAATACCAGTCTGGTCTTGTCCCCTTCCGGAAAAAGCTCCCAGCTGACATGTGATACTCCAGGGTCACCATCATATCTCCAACTGTAAACAAGCTTCTTCTCGGGTACTACCTCCGTTATAACACATATGTGGAGATACTGGTGACAGTCATCCTTCCCACCATAAAACCTGAATTCAAATCCTACTTCAGGCGTGAATTTCTCCAGTTTAAAATACCACTCCTTCAGCAATTCATTCTTTGTCAGTGCGTCCCAAACTTTAGTTTGAGGAGCATCTAATGTCACTTCTTTAACTAAAATTCCTGCGCTCATTTTTCTATAAATTTTTTTAATGATGTAAGTTTTACGTCCCAGAACTTGTCAAAATTCTCTAACCATTTCTCCACCTCTTTCAGCGGCTTCGGATTCGTTCTGAAATACCTCTCCCTGCCGTCCCACCTGGGAATGACAAGTTTTGAATTCTCCAGTATCCTCAAATGCTTCGATACTGCCGGACGGCTGAATTTGAAATGACGTGCTATGTCATTTACCTTCATCTCTTTCTCCGTAAGCATTGTGAGGATCTTCCTGCGACTGGAATCAGCAAGAGCATTGAATAAATTATCGATTTGTCTTTCCATAATTGGTAACTTTTCAGTTACACAAATTTACGTAACTTTTTGGTTACTTGTCAAGTGGGAAATTAATTCAGGCAGTAAATAGTGTATCCCCGCTTAGGGGAAAAGATTAGTTTACCCAATGGAGATAATACAGGATTTGGTAATGTAGAACCTATATTAGTCTGATATGTCCACCTCAATTGTCCGTCTTTTGTGAGAGAACTCACTTTTGCCGGTAAATTATCAATTAAAAAATATAGATTATCTTCACTATCGAGAATAATGTTATCCGCACCACCTTGTGCACTCCAGATTAAATCTCCATTTATGTTAATTGCTTTAATAAAACCATCCTGTATATAAATGGTATTATCTGAACCAATTACCGGAATACTGATAGACGTTCCTCCATTATTGTCCTTCTTCCATCTTAGATTCCCATCTTTATCAGTTGAATATAAAATCTTTTTTCTCCATTCCCTGAAATATAAATTATTAAAACCATCTATAACTAATCCAATTGAATAAGCATTCACTGTGTCAAATGAAAACTGCCAAAGCAATGCCCCGTTTTTATTAAGTTTCGATATCATTGACCCGCTTATGTAAATATTTCCATCACGGTCCATTGCATTATATCTTCCTGCTGAAAATGAATTGTATGGTATATTTCCATTTGACCATTTAATACTTCCATCCGGATTTATTGCAGAAAAACCAGATGCAGTATAAGTATAGATCACACCTTCTCCGTCAATCATTACTTTATTGTATGCTGGCCATGGATTTGACCATAACCTGTTCCCGCTGCTGTCATAACAGTAAAGCCCATTAATTGTGTGGAAATAAACCCTCGTTTCTTCCTTGTTCATTGAGACTGCTGAAAAATTTGATGAAGTCAAACTATCCCTCTTCCATATCACTCTTCCGTCCGGAGCAAATTTGAATAATGATCCCGGCTGGTTATCATCCTGGTAATAAATGTTACCTTGTGAATCTACACAATATTCGCTGCCGTCAGTTAACGCTCCATTCTGGTTTGCAAACGACCACTCAAGCGTTCCATTTACAACCGGGCTTACGTATACATCAGAAGCATTATTACCGGTCTGGCGACCATCGTAACCGAATTGAGGCCACATTGGTTTGTTATCAGGTTCTATGTATTTTACTGATTCATCACAACCATAGAACATAACTGCAAATACTATAAGAAAAATAATATTTTTCATGGTAGATTATTTTTAAAAATTTAAACCCACACTACATTAAAATCAATTCTCATTTTATTGCTGATTGATCTGTTTAGTTGCCAGCTTACCTGATACTACTATCGCAGCTGCATTATTAAGCTCGACATTATCTGTGGTGTTTATTTTATTAAGGATTCCGGTAAATAAGCTGTCCTTTGTACTTCGCCTTTTTTTGAAATCAACTATATATCTTAATGTAAAAAGTACAAAGCTGTCATTCGCTGTCATGCTGACTGTTGGTTCTATCGTAGCGTCCTCTATAAGATACTTTCTTACAAGATTGTTCCATTCATTTTCTGCACTCTTGGCGTAATCGCCTATAACCTCATCACCGGTCTGTTTAATGATCTCTCTGGCTCCACCATAATCGCTACCGAAAGCTATTGGTATCTTAACCTCGTCCCATACGAACGGAAAGTCCTGAGAATAATTAAACACCGGCTCTTTGAATACAAAGCTATTCGCTATCCTCACTATTCTTCCGCTGTACTGGTCGCCGTCTATCCATTCACCCAGCTCCATCAGCGTGGTCCTGAGCACACCTATATCTATCACGTCACCTTTAATCCCTCCGAGTTGAACTCTGTCACCTGTGGAATAAAATCCGCCAAAGCTGATCGCTATCCACCCCGCTAAACTCGCTATCACTTCCTGCAGTGCAAAAGCGACTCCCGCGCCTGCTACACCCAAAGCTACAGTCAGCCCCCCAAGCTTTTCATAAAATACTATTGTAATAAAAAGGACTATGATTATGTAACTCGCGAAAGAAATGACCTTCCTGGATTTATACCTTGCGTCATTTGTAGAAAAGTATTTATACGAACCCCGCTTTATTAATCCCGCAATTATATTTATAAGGATTATCCCGATTATGACAATAAGTACTTTCTGAATTGTAGGGTCTTCAAGTAAAATCCAAATCTGTTCCATTATTATTCACCTTTCCCCTTATTAGGGTCAAGAAATGGAAAAATTCTGAAGACCGGCGGTTTATAATCTTTTGGAATGTTCTCAGGCGGTATGTTTATCATGCTGCCGTCCCTAACTCCCGAAAAGTGAGGCGACATGATCTCAACTCCGGCTTCGTTAAATTTATCAAGTATCTTCGCATGCAGCTGGGAGTATGTTCTCGCCATTATGTTGGGTTTGTCGGTATATGCGTTTATTTCATAACTTACGTAAAAATCATCAAGACTCTTCTGGAATACAAACGGCTCCGGCGTTGGGAGTATGTTCTCTGTTTCCTTTGCCGCTGCTATCAATAGCTCGTGCACCTGCTTCCATGGTACATCATAGCCAATAGTTACCCCTGAATGAAGTATAAGCCCTTCTGTCGTAGATGATTTGCTGTAGTTTATTATGTAATTTGATAATATCTGTGCGTTAGGTATCGTAATATATTCATTCTTAATGGTCTTTAATCTGGTTACAAGCAAATCCTTTTCTACTACATCCCCCATCGTATCGGCTATCTTAACCCTGTCACCTATTGAAAAAGGTCTCATGTAAGTCAGCACTATCCCGGCTATGACATTTGCAACAGCTGATGTCGAACCCAGAGAGATGAGCAAACCAAAGAAGATGGATATACCCTGGAATGCAGGTGAACTTGAGCCGGGCAGGTAAGGAAATATAATTATTAGAGCAGCAACTATTATCATAAACCTGACTATGTTGTATGTCGGCTTTGCCCATTCTTTATAGAACCACTCAAAATGTACATTACCTTTATGTATCTCATCAAAGAACATCTTTACAAACTTTATAATGTACCTGGTAATGATTATTGCTACAATTATGAAAAACAGGTTAGGAAGAAAATCGACAAGATTACCCCATAATATTTTTAAAGGAGCTACAATATATCCTATTAATTTAGCTGCCCACAGACGAGTCCAAGGGAAAAAGCTGAATACAAGCGGCAGGTAAAAATACAATAAAAGTAGTACAAGTAAGAATCTTAAAAACCTGGCAAGAAAAATTATGAAATTTGTAATTCTTTCCGCTGAAAGAAATTCAAGATTCTGAATTCCAACGCCTTTTATGTGTGTTCCCCTAAGGCTCCTAATCCATGCATATAATCGAGGGAAATACCTTCCCATGATTTTAAGCAATATTATTAATACTATTGTAGCTATTAGAGCAAAGATACCACCCATTAACAGCGATTTAAAACTAGTGTCCTCAAAATACTTGTACAACGTGCTCTTGATTATTACCGAATTTGCAAGGGCAAGATCTTCATGTGTTAACCCAACGATCTTAGCATCTACATCTGTTACCGACATCAATACTAAATCACCGATTATTATGTTTGTAAAATTCAGCTCATTAATAAGTTTAATAGAATCGAGTACTATGGTAGGATCCTTGGATATCTTTTCGAGCCTCTCCATTATAGAATTCGCTCTCTCCTGGGGTGAGTATGGTCCTATCTGAGCGTAGACATAAAATAATGTATCATCCATGAATATAACAGGTGAGCCTTCTACATTACTTGCGCTCACATACCCCTTCAAAGTTTTAAGAAGTGTATCGGATTTTATTACCGTATCGAGATGAACTACCGTATCTATCTTTAGAAGTGTGTCTAACTTGAGTAACGAATCAACCGCAGCTGTATCGGATAAAGAAGTAGAATCCTGTTTTAAAGTATCCTGCTTGTTCTGAGCAATTGATAATGTGAATACGGCAACCACAAACGCCGCCGTTAAAAACGGAATGATTTTTTTCATATAAGTATAATTAGACCTTGTTCTGTTTTAATTCTCTCAGGTTATAAAATGTACCGCGCCATTCTATGCCCCTGTTTTTCACCGTCAACAATACTGCTCGAAGTATCAAATATAGAATTATTGAGCATGATAAAGGGTAAGTGAAAAAATAGAGAACGCTGAATTTACTAATCTTTCCTAATATTAAATATATGAAAAAAATTATTAATAAAATTCCCGAGTTTAGTATAACTCCTGTTTTATCAGTTATAAATATATTGAAGTAGGGAAATATTCCTACCATAAACAGCAGAAAACAAGAAAAAAGTGCATTTATGATGTTATAGTTGAACCCCGAATACGCATTCTTATAAAAAGCCCGGATCATCTCTCCTAACGAAGAATACCACTCTATTTTAAGTTGCTCGGGAGCAAATACGAAATCCGATTTCAATCCGTGTTTCTTTACTAACTTCCCCAGCATAATGTCATCATCAGGCCGCATTCGGATAGTAGAAAATCCTCCTGTCTTTTTATATGCTTCTGCCCTGATCATATTAAATGAACCAATACCTATAAACCTCTTGCTCTTTGGGTTACGCGCCTTCCATGGCTTGAACCGCATCATGAACATAAACTCGAATATTGTCACTACCGCTGTCAGCCAGAATCCCCGCATTATATGTGAAGGAGCCATCGCGAGATGGTCTGTCTCATTCTCAGTCACATAAGGTATCACTCTTGACAGTGTGTCCGGCTGAAAAACCACATCCGCGTCTGTGAATATAATAAACTCACCTTCAGCTCTTTGTGCCCCATAATCAAGTACGTAGTTCTTCCCAAGCCATCCTTCCGGTAATGATTCTATATGAACTACCTTCAATAAGGGAAACTCCCTTGCCATTTCATCAAGTATCTCACCCGTTCTGTCATCAGACCTGTCATTGATCACCATCACTTCATAATTATCGTAATCAAGGTTAAGCACAGTCCTTATTGCTTCCTTTATCTTCTTCTCTTCATTTCTCGCTGGAATTATAATTGATATCTTTGGATTGGAAGATAGCTTACGCGGCTCAATGTCCTTTAAATTCTTAATGGAGCTGTATCCGGAATAAAATTCGAGGAATGAGAAAAAATAAAAAATAAGCGTTATTAGCGCAATTAGAGTGAGGGGTTCACTAATGAAATAATTGAGATCCAATTAAATACCGTATAAATTTAAACCGTTACTGGCACTGTCAGGTAAAACCTGCCGATCTCCACATCAAAACTGTCTCCGTTATCGTCCTGCATCTGGTATGAACCTTCCATGGTACCCCAGCTGGTATCCAGCGGACAGTAACTTTCATATTCGTAATCATCACCCGGTTCAAGATATGGTGTTTTTCCCACTACTCCCGGGCCGTCTACAACTTCAGAGTCGCCTTCCGAGTTTATGATTTCCCAGTGACGTGATATCAACGTAACACCCGTATCCGAGTTGTTTGTTATAATTATCCTGTACTTAAAATAAAAAGAATTGTTGTCCGTATCAGAGTGCTCCGGTACAAATTCCGGAAACACCTGTACCCGGATCCCCCTGGTAGTTGTGTCTGAATTAACGTTTGTACTCATATAAATAATTTTTTCGATCTATAATTTAATTTCCCGGCTCTCTTATAATATAAGAATTATTTTAATAAACATCTTCATATCTCTCAATCATAAGTATCGAATGCTGGGAGACAATAAAATATTTTTCATCCTGGTACAATACTTCTATCGCTCCCTTTTGAAGATATATCGCTAGGTCGCCTTCTTTTGCCTGAAGTGGAATATACTTCACCGAATCCTCCACACCTTTCCAATCATCATCTATACCCTCGGAGGGGAGTGGTATAGGATAACCCGGTCCTACCTTCATTACATAACCGCTCCTCACTTCTTCCTTCTCCTGCACATTCAATGGAAGATACAGACCCGTCTTGGTCTTTTCATCTGCTGTCTTCGGCTTTATCAGCACCCTGTCACCAACTATTACTAAATTCTTTAACTTTTCCGCTTCGCTTTGCATCATCCCCTTTCTATCAAAATATAACTTTAATAGTAATTCTCAATATAAAATTTTTCCGTAAAGTATTTTTTCTTCCAGTCAGGGTTTACCTTGTCGAGCAATAGTCCCTCTCCTGCCCCTATGGAATAAAACAACACCCTGCGGTAGTCCTTTAGCTCAGCTTTCTTTAATGTATGCTGTAACTCCTTGAAAGCATATATAATTGCCTGGTCAATCGGCTGGTAATCAGACAGTTCCCGAAATTCTTCCGACGGAGTGAAACCTTCATTTAAATACTCCATTATCTTCATCTCCGTGTAACGCGCAAGCCCCTCCTGCCATAACTGGAATGACATATACCTGTAATCCTTTTCCGTCAGCATTTCCTTCAATTTTATTCTCTCTGATAAATAATCATTAAACTTAGCCTCGTTATATCCTGAGATGAGTTCACTTAATAATACATTCATCTTTTTTATTTGCTCACCGGTTTCCACATCATCGTATGGGAATTTGTAATTCAACATCCACATGCCCGTTTGGTCATCACCGGCTAGTTCGAGTTCATTCACCGATGAAAAATAATCCGTCTTGCCCATCTGCAGCTGATGAAAATGCTCGTGCAATAGCGTTACTGTCCATCCGACTGAATTCAATCCCGTGTTTTCAGGCAGACCTATCACTACCGTCGGTACTCCGGATATCGCCGGAAATGTCGCAAGCAATCCCTTATCGAATGACCTGTTCCTGTAATAAACTTCACTCTGCAATACAGAATCATAACCAAGCGGGACAAAATCGTCCGTCAATGGAACAAGTCCTATTAAATATTCATATTCATCTGCTACAAGCATAATTGCAAATGGAGCATCGGACCAGCCGTCCCAGATACTTTCACCATATATTTCTGATATTCTGTATGCCTCAGCGATCCTGATTTTGTCATCTGTCCGAATGGATTGAGTAAAACCTGGGATAACTGTAAATACCATTATTAGACCGGTTACTATATTTTTCATATTGAATTTATCTATATATAGACAAGATTAACGCAATATTATCGCTGAAAGTTGCAAAATCAAGCTTATATTGAGGGATTTTCCTAAAATGTATTGTTTTTCTTCAATATTAATAATAATTTAGCGGAGTTTGCATTGTGTTTACAAATTTAAAGTAACCATTAATTAATCAAGGAGGGGCTACGTGATATTACGAGCACTTATCGTTGGACTTTGTTTTTCACTTTTTGGAGGTATGGTCTATGATTTCAACACCGTAAATGCTTCAGAAAACGGTATTGAAAAGGTAGAGCAAAACAGGAAGAAGAAAAAAAAGACAACTAAGAAGAAGACTGTTAAGAAAAAGACAAACAGTAACCTTTCTAGTTTCGGTCAGGCTTATCGTGAAGCAAGGAAAAAAGGTCTTAAAACATTTAAATATAATGGGAAGACCTATACTACTGAAAAAGATACCGAAAAGAAAAATATAACCGGCAACAAAAACAATAAACAACGTGAAAGCGCCAGTTATAAAAATGTTAGCTTCGGGTCTGCTTATAAAGACGCAAAGAGAAAAGGTTTGTCAACTTTTACATGGAACGGCAAGAAATATACTACCGAATCAAAAAGTAAAACAAACAAAAAGACCTACAAAAAGCAGTCAAGCAACAAAAAAAATTACACTAAAAAAAAGAAAACTTCCAGGAAAAAATATTCTACAAAAAAGAATACACGGAAGAAAACTACTTACAAGAGAAAATCCAGCAATAATACATACAAAACAGGTACATATACCCCGCCAAATACGAACTATGATAATAATAACTCCGGCAGGGAATACAAAAGGGAAAGCTCTAATAACAACACACCCGTTAAAAAAGAACCCAAAAAAGATGATTGAT
This sequence comes from uncultured Ignavibacteriota bacterium, assembly GCA_937959065.1. GTDB lineage: Bacteria > Bacteroidota > Ignavibacteria > Tepidaquicellales > Tepidaquicellaceae > JAEYVS01. Next base: position 9,860 of record CALGOI010000183.1, read on the forward strand.
AATCCTGAAAAAGAATATCAATAAAGTTTAAAAACCCGGTTAAAACCGGGTTTTTTTATTTCTGCGTTGACCAATTTACCGATACTCCGTAATTTCATAAAAAAATTAACATGGCGTTTTTCTTCGGCCTCGTGATTATTTACTCCCTCCTCACCATTGCAGGCAAAGTCATAGCGAAAGGTAAACTCAATGAGAAAAGGCTTAAAGGACGTATTGCTGCTTCCATTTTGTTTTTCATCACCGGTATCACACACTTTACAAATACACAGGCTTTCCTCGAAATTACACCGGATTTTATTCCCGCTGCAAAAGAAATGATCTACCTCAGCGGTATATTTGAAATGCTGGGGGCTGTTGGCTTACTCATCCCGCGATTCCAAAAATTCGCTGCCTGGGGATTGATACTACTCCTGGTTGCAGTTTTTCCCGCGAATATCAATGCCGCAGTGAACGACATTCGTACTGAAGTCGCTTTCGGCATCGGCAGCTGGTATCTTTGGGTTAGATTATTATTCCAGCCGGTTTTCATCTGGTGGGTATGGTGGTCTGCTTTGAAAAAATAATTTTTAATTTTAGTATTTTCATTTACAACAAACTTATCCTAAATGACCCTTTCTTCTAAATTTAAAATTAAATTCAAGCAGGTGCTCTTTCTTAGTACATTTTGGGCTATTTGTGGTGTATTTAATACACTTTATGTCTCTTCTATATTTATTGATGAAAGAATTATTTTCAATGATTCAAATTACAGCTTTCCTCTAAATCTTTTGATAAATACTGTTGTGCCCTTTGCAACAGGACTTACAGCTGGTTCTTTTGTTATCTTCTTTTTAAAGGATAAATTTAGAGATAAACCTGCTTTAGTTAATATTTTTTTAAATAGCATTTTCTATATGTTCTTCATTCTGGTTGCAACTACTTTTGGTGCGTATTTTTATAATTCAATGTTCTATGGTGAATATTTCTTTGATCCGGTTGTAATTGAAAAGACTATTCTTTTCTTTGCAACCCTTGCATTTGCCAGAGCAATGGCGTACTGGTTCATTGTTGTGTCTTTCTCGGCAGCTTTCCTTCAAATCATTGATAAATACGGACAAAACGTGTTCTGGGATTTCATACGTGGTAAATATCATAAACCTCGTGAAGAGAAAAGAATATTTATGTTCATGGATATCAAGTCATCTACTACTATCGCTGAAAAACTCGGCCACATCAAATTCTTTGACTTCATTAACGAATTCTATAAGGATATCACTGACCCAATTATATATAACGATGGTGAGATATATCAGTATGTCGGAGATGAAGTTGTGATATACTGGTCCATGAAAAACGGTCTCCGGGATTCTAAATGCATCAAATGCTTCTTTGATTGTAAAGAAACAATTTCAGATCTTTCAGAAAAATATCTTAATAAATTCGGTTTTGTACCGGATTTCAAAGCCGGGATAAATTATGGACACGTAACTACAGGTGAAATTGGCATAATCAAAAAAGATATTGTCTTCTCCGGTGACGTTCTAAATACAGCCTCGCGAATTCAAAAAGAATGCAATAGATATGAAACTGATTTTCTTGCCTCCGGTAATCTTATCGAATTGTTAAATCTTAACGGAAAGTATTCTGCCGTCCAAAAAGGTGAAATCATTCTCAGAGGTAAATCAGCCAAAACTATTCTGTTTTCTTTATCCAGAAACTATAACCCCGCCTAATTCCATGTTCTCGCCTTTGCGGATTTCTATGATTTGATTCACTATTTTTATGATTTTCCTTCTAAATATTTTAAATTACTTGTAAGATTCTTAAGTAACGTATTAATTATTACAATACTTAGTATGAGGGTATCTATTAAACAGGTAAATAAGGTTAATTGGGAAGAACTCATTAAACTTAATGTTCTCCCCGAACAGCAGCACTATGTTCTGCCTGTCTCTATTTCCCTCTCTAAAGCTTATCTCAAAACCGACGATCTGAGCGCTTATCCGTATGCAATTCTAAAAGAAGATAAAATCGTCGGATTCTTCCAGATTAAATGCGACCCATACAGCAGCCAGAATTACTGGTTCGAAGGATTTATGGTAGACAAGGATTACCAGGATAAAGGTATCGGTACGAAAGCGGTTAAGGAGGCTTTGAATGTCGTTGGGAATAAATTCAAAAACTGTAAAGCTATCAAAGTTAAGATCGAACCCGGTAACAAACCTGCTATCCGGGTTGTCGAAAAATGCGGTATGAAAAAAACCGGAGTTTACTCTATGGGGGAAGAAGTCTATATCGCTAATATCTCACGTAAAACCGAAAAAAGAAAAGTACCGGCTTAGTTACTTCACCAATACCATCCTTCGCGTCTCCGAAAATTCTCCGCTTTGTAATTTGTAAAAATACACCCCGCTGCCAAGTCCCGCTCCATCATACTCATACTCATAAACCCCCGGCTGTAATTCACCATTCACCAGCTCCGAAATCTCCCTTCCTGCAATATCATACACAGAAAGTCTCACCTCTGACCTTTCACCGCTCACCCCTGATGGGATCTCGAATCGTATCCGCGTAACAGGATTAAATGGATTCGGATAATTCTGGTGGAGTAAATAACTCTTCAATATCTCCGATGATATATTTAATATCCCCGTCACACCTCCGGTTGTGGTTTTGAGCAATACATTATTATTTGCCATTGCCCACCCGGTTAGACCATTTATAAAATATATTCCCCCGAGTACATTACCCTGGCCGGTATTTTGAACTATCCAGTTAAGACCGCCATTATTTGTCCTGAAGATCTTTCCGGTTGGTCCTGTCGTCGCCCACCCCGTATCTCTGTTAAGAAAAAAGAAATTCCGAATCCAGTTTCCTGAAAATGTATTAGTATCGAGAGGAATCCACACAGATCCTCCGTTTGTTGATTTACACAACATTGTGCCCGTGAACGATGTTTTTAGCAAATACCCGGCGTCCGTACCAAAGAACTGCAGCCCGCCATGCGGACTGAATGAACCATTTGCCGAGTCGATTAATACTTCTGACCAGTTATCTCCGCCGTCCGTTGTATGTAGTATCTTGTGAACAAATGTGCCTACATCATCTGAATAATAACAATATACCCATCCAGTTGAAGTATTTATAAAGCTTAAATCTTTATAAAAATTATCATCAGAGATTAAAGTATTCCAGCTGACTCCTCCGTTTGTCGACTTATAGAGATAGCCGGCTGAGCCAAGGAAAGGAAAATCACCGGATGCAATGTATCCTGTTGAGGAATTTACAAATTGTATATCATTCACAGGATAAACTGATACCATATTTCCCCATGTTAACCCGCCATCTGTAGTTTTATAGATAAACCCTCCGGGAACGGGAGTTGCTGTATAAGCTCCAATTATCCACCCTGTATTTGAATTGTAAAAATATGCATTTGAAAAAAGTGTATTACTGCTAGTATCAGGAACTGGAAATGTAGACCAGTTTAAACCGCCATTTGTTGTGCGGTGATACTGTGTTGCGGAACCTACAAGTATTCCCGTATTTACATCTCCAAAATGAAATCCACTCCCTCCCGGAATGGACAAACTTTGCCACCCGTTTTGTGAATATGCAGTAGATACTGTTAATAATATACCAACAAGTAATATCTTCCTCATTTTACCATCACCATCCTTCGCGTCTCTGAAAATTCTCCGCTCTGTAATTTGTAAAGATACACCCCGCTGCCAAGTCCCGTTCCGTCGAACTCATACTCATAAACCCCGGGTTGCAATTCACCGTTCACCAGCTCCGCCACCTCTTTTCCTGCAATATCATAAACCACAAGTCTCACCTCTGACCTTTCACCTCTCACCCCTGATGGGATCTCAAATCGTATCCTCGTAACCGGGTTAAATGGATTGGGGTAATTCTGGTGAAGTGAATACCTCTCAGGTATCCCCGATGACATATTCAGTATACCTGTCACACCCCCTGTTCCGGTTTTCAATAATGTTGTATTGTTAGCCATAGCCCACCCGGTTAATCCATCCAGAAACTGAATTTCTCCAAACACACTTGCTGTTGGTATATTCTGAGAAACAAAACTGGCTCCGCCATCGTTCGTCCGGTAAATTTTCCCTCCGAATGAACCGCCGATCCAGCCCGTGTCCTTGTTTACAAAAAAGAAACTTCTGACATTATTCCCTAAAACATTCGTATCAAGTAAAAACCAGCTGTTGCCGCCGTTGGTTGACTTATATAGTTTATCTCTTAACAAATATCCTGTATTTGCATCTGTAAAATCCACCTTTTTTAAAGGATTAAGATTTCCAAAAGCTGATGTGTCTTGTATTAGTGTTGTCCAGTTGTTTCCACCATTTGTTGTTCTGATCATTATGTTTATCTGTGGACTTACATCGTCCCCGCTGAAGCCAATCGCCCATCCCGTATTTACATTTATAAAACTTACATCGACAGTGTAACCAGCTCCCCCTACAAACTCCCAGTTTGATCCTCCATTCGTGGTTTTATATACAGCACCTTCCGTGTGAAACATAGGTACACTTCCGGTTGCCGCATAGCCGGTATTATCGTTTATGAACTGAATTGCTCTTACACCGGAGAATGTCCATACTGCGGGCAGCCAATTACCACCGCCGTTAGTCGTTTTGTAAATTGCTCCTCCAGCCAATGTGGATGCTTGATATGACATTCCTATCCATCCTGTATTGGGATTAATGAAAAATGCAGCATTATAATCATTAAAATTATGTGGATAAGGAACGCTGTCTGTAGACCAGCTGGATCCACCGTTGGTTGTACGGTAATAAACAAACTTACCAACTATTATTCCTGTGTTGGAATTAACAAAATGAATTGCTGAACCGCCCGGCGATGGCACGCCAAACGATACCCACCCATTCTGGGCGTCTGATTTCAAGGGGAATAAAAATAATACAACTAAACTTAACGGGAGCCATAAGCTTTGTAATGGTTTTCTCATGGCATTTTTTTAAAGTTTATGGCAGTTAATTTTCTCTAATTTCCATAAAAAAAAATTCAAAATCAATAGGGAGAATTTTATATTGAGGCTTTTTTTATCTCCTTCTTATATTCTTTCTTGAACTTCTTTCCTATCTTCGTCAGCACATACATACCTTCCTTCTTGGAATTCAATAACTCTATATATCCCATATCCTTCAATATTTTGCTGTCCCTGGCAAATGTCGCCCTGGAAATATTAAACCCATCCTTAAATACATTCGAATTCACCTCCCCATTCTCAAAGAATATCCCCATCATATTGGATAACCTATCATATACCGGATTGAGATATTTCCCTCCGGTTACTTCCCTCATTTTTTCCTTTAATATTGCAATATGTTTCTCATTCTTGGGTTTAACAACTTCTCTCTCTTCGACTCCCTCTCCTGAACGGTTTTTTTGTAACGTATCGATGATTGATTTCAAATAATCAATGTTTTTCTCTAATTCTTTATTCTTCTTCTTTAATCCCTCCCTTTTGTCTGTAAGATCGTCATTTTTCATCATTAGATCCTGAACTTTGAGGCTGAGGTTATGGAAATTTTTCTCTTTCGATTCTAATTCATACTTTATTGCTTCATTCTGCTTTTTTAATGTATCAATCTCTCTGAGGAGTTTACCATTGAATCTCTTTAAATTATCATTTAATTCCTTTAATGCATCATTATCCATATTCAAAAATAAACCATTTTCCCCAAAAAGTAAAGAAGAAACTATAAAGACCTGTTTCCCAAGCCCCAGCTTGGGAAACCCTCACATGCAAACCCAATAACATCCGTAGGAAGTTCAACTTTTTCGGCATTAGCAAAGAAATTTGAATTACTTTTCCACACCCCCTCGTTCCCAAATTCCGATTTGGGAACGCTTTTTAAACTCAATTTCCCTATCTTTATCCCCTATCCTTACAAAATATGAAACGGATCCTGATAATAGGCAATAGTGGCGGAGGTAAATCCACTATGGCAGCAAAAATGGCTGAAATCCTCGACCTCCCACTCGTCCACCTCGACACCCACTTTTGGCGGCCCGGATGGATTGAAACCCCTGACTCGGAGTGGCAGGAGATCGTCAAATCACTTATTTCCCGTGACGAATGGATCATGGACGGAAATTTCAGCGGGACTCTCAGCATCCGAGCGGAAAGAGCCGATACAATAATATTCCTCGATTTGCCGCGGAATGTAAATATGAAAGGAATTTTCCGCAGGGTAATCAAATACTATGGCAAAACCCGTCCCGACCTCCCCGACGGATGCCCCGAAAAATTCGACTGGGTTTTCACCAAATGGGTATGGAATTTCCATAATAACTCCCGCCCGAAAGTTCTGGAAATACTCGAACCCTTCCGCTCCTCTAAAAACATTATCACACTTAAATCAAGAAAAGAAGTGAACAACTTCATCGATCGACTAATTAATGATCTATAACATACGAAGGATGTTAATTTCAGCATTATAAAATTGCCGTTTTCAATGAACAGCCACGAGTTGCCTCCTCGTTCCCAAATTCCGATTTGGCGACACAACAAACTCCTTTAACGAGAATTATACCGGAAAATTAACCCCTCACATTACAATACTTATTTCATAAAAAAGTTATATGCGCATATGACCCTTTTCTGTTTGATTCTTACTTGCCTTTCCATTATTTTAATGTATTAGTTTATTTCTGCCACTTTATGATAAAGAGAAGAAAAAAATCAAAATCTATTATACTGTTAATAACTTCTTGAAAAAACATTCTTGCTTTTCTGACTAATACAAAATTTTTTATAACGATAAGTAAAAACAACTAAATTAATTTCTTTAATTCTACTTTAAAATATAACGTTCATGAGCAACCTCCTAATACTCCACGGCGCTATCGGCTCCGTTAAGCAATTTACTCACCTGATAAAATTCCTGGAAAGCGATTATAACGTGTACGCGCTGGACTTCTCCGGGCACGGTGGCAGCGCGATTCCGGACGACCACTTCTCCATCGAGATGTTCGCCAATGACGTACTGGAGTGGATGGACCAGAAGTCATTCGATAAGATAGATATCTTCGGATACAGCATGGGCGGATACGTCGGGCTATTCCTTGCTCGCTTTTACCCTGAAAAGATCGGCAAAGTTTTTACGCTTGCTACTAAATTCCACTGGCATGAAGAAACCGCTCAGCGCGAAGCTTCAATGCTTGACCCGGACTCGATTACTGAAAAGCTCCCGGCTTTCGCGGAGGAACTTAAACACCGCCACTCTCCCGCAGACTGGCGCGTTGTCATGCAAAAAACCGCGGAGATGATGATCGCACTCGGACACAATAATACACTGAAAGATGCTGATTATCAGAAGATAGAAAATGAAGTCCTCGTTGGAGTAGGGGACAGGGACAAAATGGTCTCGGTCGAAGAAACTGTCGGCGTTTTTCGTAAGCTCCCTAACGGCCGTCTCCTGGTATTACCCAATACCCCGCATCCAATTGAGAAAGTAGAGGGTGACCGCCTCATCCACGAAATAAAAGACTTCTTTAAATAACCAATGAAACTATGTCCATAAAAGCACTATTCATAAATTGCACACTAAAATACTCTCCCGAGACCTCCAATACACACGCCCTTATGGAAAAAGTTGCCGGGCTGATGGAAGACCTGGGAGCCGAAACCGAAATTATCCGCGCCACCGATTATAAGATCTACTACGGTATAACCTCCGAAAAAGTAAAAGACGACGACCAATGGCCTGAGATATATGAAAAAATACTTGCCTCCGATATCGTAGTAATAGGAACTCCTATCTGGATGGGGGTACGCTCTTCCGTCTGTCAGCTGGTGATCGAAAGAATTGACGGTGGTATGGGAAACGTTAATGATACTAACGGACAATACCCTTATTATAATAAAGTCGCCGGTGTGATTGTAACAGGAAACGAAGACGGAGCGCATGATTGCGCATCCAATACACTATTTAATATGTCACACTTCGGGTTTACGATTCCGGCTAACTGCGACTGCTATTGGGTTGGTGATGCCGGTCCGGGTCCCAGCTATATCGAAGGAGGTGAGCGGCATCTTTATACTAACAAAACCGCCCGCTATATGGCGCATAATTGCGTCCGTATTGCAAAACTGCTTAAAGAAAATCCATATCCCATAAATATAAAACAGCTTACCGAAGAAGCTAAAAAAGAAAGTGACTAAAATAAAAAATGCCCTCAGGATAGAATCCTTCGGGCATTTGGGTCAAAGATGGAGAAAATATTTATAGGGGGATTACGATATGTCTAATCTTCTTTTAATTTCTTCTCTCGTCTTGCCGGTCTTTTCCTGCAGATATCCTACAAGCTGATCGGCTTTTCCTTCATATTCTTTTAGTTTATCATCGGTAATGCTTCCGTATAATTCTTTAGCTTTACCTTTTATCTGATTCCAGTTTCCTTTTACTTCTTCTTTGTTCATTTTGGTTCTCCTTAAGTTTGAGTTTGCTTGTGTTTCCATTAATATAAGGGGTACTACGTTATTGGTCGAGGGTGTTATACCGTCTTTTGATCTTCATGAACACCCTCTGCGTATTCTTCTACTAGCTTCCGGTTGAATGCCGGTATGTCATCGGGTTTTCTACTGGTTACCAGTCCTTCATCGACAACTACCTCTTCATCTACCCATTTTGCGCCGGCATTTTCCAGGTCTGTCTTAATAGAAGGATATGATGTAACCTTTCGTCCTTCTAACGCGCCTGTCTCTATTAAAATCCAAGGCCCGTGGCATATTGCACCTATCGGTTTTCCATCCTTAAAGAAAGATTTGACAAATTCTACTGCCTTTTCGTTCTTTCTCAGCCTATCCGGGTTCATAACTCCACCCGGAAGTAATAATCCGTTGTAATCGCTCGCTAACGCAGAATCTACTTTCTTATCAATCTTATATTCAGAGCCCCAGTTGTCTTTGTTCCACGATTTAACATTATCGGTATCTTCAGTTGAAATCACTTCTGTTTTACCACCTGCGTCTTCTATTGCTCTCCTGGGTTCTGTAAATTCTACTTCTTCAAATCCATGTGCTACAAGTATTGCTATTTTCTTTTCATCTAATCTGTTAGTCATTTTTAATCCTTTCTATTTTACAATTTCTAATCCAGTTCTGCATTATATTATCACAATCCCCGTGCCATAAAAATGTTTTATCCCCGTTGCTGATATCCTTGTCAATAAAGGGTTTCGGGTATAGAGACTTTTTTGAAAAAGAATGATTTCACTTTATGTGACTTATGTGAGAATTTGTGTATTCCTTATGTCACAATTCTATAATTTCTCCCGGGGTTTGGTGTTCTTTACCTTTTCCGTTATATTTATTGATGACCCGGTAAACCAAATCTTTACAAAAATGAAAATAATTCTACTTTTTACTCTGTTATTATGCTTTTTTTCACGTGAACTCTTTTCTCAAACCGATTCCACTTACAAGGAAGGCTGGAATCCGTCCGGCGTGTTATCACTTAATATCAGCCAGGTAGCTTTTAAAGACTGGTCTCTCGGAGGAGAAAATTCATATGCTCTTACATCCATTAATGATTTCAAAGGCGCATATAAGCAAAAAAAAGTTCTCTGGAAAAACAACCTTAAGATTACTCTTGGTCAAACTAAAATTGGAGACAACGACCTCCAGAGCAGCGACAACGAGCTTTTCTTTGAAAGCATCTTCTCTTATGATATAGGATGGGTAGTAGACCCTTACGGGGCAATTACCTTCAATACAGTACTATTAAACGGTTATAATTACGATTCCGTCCCGGCAGTGCAGACCTCTGCATTTCTCGACCCCGGATACCTTGTTGAAAGTTTCGGGTTCACATACGAGCGGACTAAGAATTTCAATACACGTCTGGGTATAGCTTTCAAGGAAACATTTACCAATACCTTCACTCAATACACCGATGACCCGTTAACATCAGGTACAGTCGAAACATTCAAATTCGAAACCGGTATAGAATCTGTTACAAATGTGAATTGGAATTTCTACGAAAATCTCTCATATTCCAGCAAACTAAGTCTATTCTCTGCCTTTGATCAGCTTAATGTGTGGGATGTTGCTTGGGATAACACAATGACTGGTAAAATCAACGATTTCGTTAATGCCAGCCTGAGTTTTAAACTCGTATATGATGTTGACCAATCTTTACGAACCCAGCTAAAAGAATCTTTACAGATTGGTTTTACATACACTTTATTTTAAAAAAACACTATTATTGTAGTTTTAGGGGCTAAATTAACTATTTCATGAACGAACTACAATTTTTTCTAAACCACAATGCAGGAGATCTCTCAGACGAGATTACTAAGTATAAGGGGGTTTTTGATAACATTGAGGTCATCAATTTTCACAGGTCTTTCCCGGGGTATATGCCTACACCAGTTTATTCTCTCGCCGGTGCTGCTAAAACAATAGGTATCTCACAGCTGTTTGTAAAACATGAAGCAGAACGTCTTGGATTAAAAGCTTTCAAAGTTCTAGGAGCATCATATGCTATGAGTAAGCTCGCGGGACCAAACGATAACGTTACTTTCTGCACTGCAACAGATGGAAACCACGGCAGAGCTGTCGCATGGGCGGCTGCTAAAATGGGTAAGCAGGCAAAGATCTTTGTTCCACGCGATACTGTCGAAGCCCGGATAAGCTACATTGAACGTGAAGGTGCAGAGGTCTTCGTTATAGACGGTGATTATGACCTCACTGTTAAGATAGCCCGACAGCAAGCTGAAAAAAACAACTGGGTGCTAGTTCAAGACTCGTCATGGGAAGGATATACCGAAATCCCAAAAAATATTATGGCAGGTTACACAACAATATTAAAAGAGCTCGAAGACGGCATAAACACTCCGGGCAAACCCGCCGTCGATATCGTAGTATTACAGTCAGGAGTTGGGAGCTGGGCTGCCTCTGCTGTCTGGTACTATTATAACCGGTACAATAATAACCGGCCTAAAATTATTAATGTCGAACCCTCTGAAGCGGACTGCTGTCTTGAATCGATGATCCAGGGCAAACCGTCCACAACCTTCGGCTCACAAAAAACAATGATGGCAGGACTCAACTGCGGTACGCCATCTCACCTCGCTATGGACATTCTCAAAAAAGGTGTCGACCTCTTTATGACAATCCCCGATAGATATTCAGGGCACGGTATGAGAGAGTTTTACTTTACCGATGAAGACGAACCACAGATAATTTCAGGTGAATCCGGTGCTGCAGGAATAGGAGGGCTTATTGCGCTCGCCAAAGAACCTGCTTTTGCTGAAGCAAAGGAGTTTATCGGACTCAACGCAAAGTCACGGGTTCTGGTATTTAATACCGAGGGTAATACTGACCCGGTTAACTTCGAACATATAATCCATGGAAATTAAAGAAAATACCGCACAATGGTTATAAAAATTAAACGCCTCGATCATATTCAGCTCTGCATCCCTCCAGGAAAGGAGTCTGAAGCGCGTAGCTTCTACGCAGGCGTACTCGAGCTCGAAGAGATCGAAAAGCCGGAAGCTTTAAAAAAGAATGGGGGACTCTGGTTCCGTGCAGGGGACGTAGATCTCCACGTTGGAGTTGAAGAAGGGAGCCGCAAAACCAAAGCACATCCAGCCTTCGAAGTCCACCATATTGATGAAGCACGTAACTACCTTGAACGAAATGGCATAGAAATTCACGATGAGATTCGAATTCCCGGTGTCAGTCGTTTCTCTTTCCGCGACCCGTTCGGTAATCGTATTGAATTCCTCGAAAAGCTATGAAATAGTAACTTTCACCAAAAATGCGTAATTTTAGATTACTTCGGGGCTGATCTCTTTTCAAAATCAAACATTTACGCTATGGCTGAAGAAAAAACATCGCAAAGCGGGTTTACAGGGAAACTCCTTATGGGAATCGTAATTCTTGCTACTCTGATCTCAGTCTTTTTCTTTGTTAGACTCATTATTGATTCCGCTTCATTTCGTTAAAAAAATTCATTTTAATGAAAAAGATTTTTGTTTTTCTACTGTTTTCACTGATACCGGCTGTTCCCTTCGCTCAATTCCCCACCGGATGGATCGGTTCATGGGAAGGTGACCTGATTATTCACAGCCAGCCCGGAGATAGAAACCAGGTTATCAAAATGAAGCTCGTCATACGGGAGTCCCCTCAGGTAGATGTCCATCACTGGGATATCTGGTACGATGACAATATCGGCGGTACATGGCGAAATTATAACCTCGTCGGAAACAACTCCGAGTCGGGAATTTATAAAATGGATGAGTTGAACTCGATCACTCTGGATATGTTCTATTTTAACGACACCTTCTACAGTATGTATTCCATTGGGAAAGCTATCCTTACGGTAGAATATGCATTGAAAGACGAAAAGATCTATTTTGAGATAACCGCCGCCAATAACCAAGGGGAAATAACCGGCGGGGAAGGCGATATGCCTGAAGTTACAAACTACCTCGTTCGGACAGTTCAAAAAGCAACTCTTACAAAAACTAACTAATAGCCAATTGTTTCACATAATGAAAAAATCCTATTTGATTCTGGTTCTCTTATTTACAGTCATGGCTTGTGAGAAAACCATCGTCTATGCTGACGGAATCCCATTGCAAGATGGTACTGAAATTATTACAACTCCAAAAGAACGTGCTGCCGAATTAATGGCTACCGTTGATGACTATGTTGAAATTCTAAGCCCATTTGATCTCCAGTCCAAAACATTAACAGTAGGTACCGTCACTCGTGAGGATTACCTTCAATACCTGAAGAATCGTGCTATGGATTATTCCTATGAAGACGTTGAAAAACTTAAAAGGGCTGTCGAATCTATTGGTAAAAAACTTGATGCTATAGGATTATACCCAAATTTCCCACCTGTCATCGAAGTCATAAAAACCGATATGAAAGAGGAGTCTGGTGCCTCCGGGTACACACGTCTTAATTACATTGCAATGGCTGACCACATGTTCTCTATGTCGGATAAAGATTTTGAAAATGTTTTGATTCACGAACTCTTTCATGTTCTCTCGCGAAATAACCCTGCAATGCAGGAGAA
>CALGOI010000184.1 GCA_937959065.1 uncultured Ignavibacteriota bacterium
TGAACTCTTATAAACGTTTTTGTCACACTGTCCGAAGGACTACAATGGAGAACTTGTTTCAGGGTCTCTACTCGAAAATACCCTCTAGAGAGGGGTGGATTCCCGATGATAATCGGGAAGACGGGGTGTGTGTAAAAAAAATTTATTTCTACACTCCCCTCGTTCCCAAATTTCGTTTTTCTCCGAATGGCCTCCCTAAACTCATTCATGCTCTCTGCGTACTCTGCGGTTAATTACCTACCCCCGATTTCCATTTAAATTAGAACTTATCTTCCCTATTTTAGTATAATAATCAACATGACTGAGCAACAGAAAATAGTACTCTTCGATGGTGTATGTAACTTCTGCGACTCATCCGTTAACTTCATCATAGACCACGACAAACACAACCGCTTCAAATTCGCTGCGCTCCAGACTGAAGCCGGGCAGGAGCTATTGAAAAAATTCGACCTCCCCACTACGGACTTTGACTCATTCATACTCATAGACGGCGATAAATACTACAAAAGATCATCCGCCGCGCTTCACATGGTAAAGGAATTCCCCGGACTGTGGAAGCTCCTCTACGCCTTCATAATAATCCCGCCCTTCATAAGGGACTTCTTCTACAACATAATCGCCAAAAACCGCTACAAATGGTTCGGCAAAAAAGACGAATGCAGAATCCCAACGCCTGAGCTGAGAGAGAAGTTTTTGTAAATTATTTGTTTATTTTAAAAAAAGTTATATGCGTATATAACCCTTTTTCCATTTCTTCCTCCATCCGTTTTAATTAAATTACACCATATTTCGACTACCATAGTTCTCAACAATTTTGAAAGAGACCGTAAAAAAAATTTCACTTTTACTCACTGCATCCGAACATACTGAAATTACAATCCCGAAATCCGCACTAAACCCAAAATTTTTACAAACCATTGTAAAATTAATTCCGGAATAATTGGTGGAATTAGTGCAATTAGTGGCTATTCTAATCTCCATTTAAAAAACCACACGATTTCAGTATATTTAACTGTATGAGTAATAAAAACAAATATATAGTCACCTCGGCGCTGACGTATGCCAATGGCGATACGCACCTGGGGCATATTGCCGGCTCTATACTGCCCGGCGACATCTACGCTAAGTTCAAGCGCCTGCAGGGCGCGGATATCATCTACATCTGCGGCTCAGACGAGTACGGTACAGCCATCGAAATGGCGGCGATCCGGGATAATGTATCCCCGAAGGACATCATCGATAAGTACCACCCGGCTAATAAGAAGGCATACGAGGACCTCGGGATGGAATTCGATATCTATTCCCGTACATCGACTGACGTGCACAGGCAGACAGCGCAGGACTACTTCATGAAGTTCTATAACGACGGGCTGCTGGAGCAGAAAACCGAGAAACAGCTTTACTCGGAAAAAGAGAAACGGTTTTTAGCGGACAGGTTCGTGGAGGGCACATGCCCGGTTTGCGGATATGAGGAAGCTCAGGGCGACCAGTGCGAGAATTGCGGTTCATCGCTCTCCCCTCTCGAACTAATTAACCCCCGCTCTAAGATATCCGGTGATACGCCTGTAGTTAAGGAATCTACGCACTTCTACTTCCCGCTCAGTAAATACCAGGGCGCGCTTGAAGAATGGATCGATACAAAAAAGAACTGGAAACCCAACGTGGTTAATTACTGCAAGGGCTGGTTCAAGAAGGGACTGCAGGACAGGGCATATACGCGCGACCTTGAATGGGGCGTGCCCGTTCCGTTGGAAGGATTCGATGGCAAGGTGATCTATGTATGGTTCGAAGCCCCCATGGGATACATCTCAGCTACTAAGGAGCTCTTCATAGAGCGCGGTGAACCCGTTAAATGGAAAGACTACTGGACGGACCCCGACACGAAGCTCATACATTTCCTCGGCAAAGATAATGTGATATTCCACGCGATTATATTCCCGGCAATGAATATAGCCCACGGCGACGTGGTGCTCCCGGACAATATCCCCGCTAACGAATTCCTTAACGTAGGCGGACAGAAATTCAGTAAGAGCAAGGGTGTCGGCTGGCTGGTAAAGGACGTGCTTAAAGAAATCCCCGCTGACGTCGTACGTTATGCGATAACAGCCGTTATGCCCGAGAATAAGGATGCGGACTTCACATGGGATGATTTCAGGATAAGAAATAACAACGAGCTGGCTGCGATACTGGGTAATTTCATCAACAGAACTGTCGTCTTCGCGCAGAAGCACTTCGACGGGAAAGTCCCCGCCAGATCGGCAAACGCGGATACCGCGCTGCTGGACGAATTTTCATCGCTGGCAGGATCAGCCGCCGAAAATTACGAAAAATACCGCTTCAAAGACGCTCTGACCGACACAATGAACGCCGTAAGAGCGGCAAATAAGTACTTCAACGACAGTGAGCCATGGAAGCTGGTAAAAGATGACAAAGATAAAGCAGGTAACGTAATCAATAACTGCCTCGAGGCGTGCTATTCGATAGCGGTAATGATATATCCCGTTCTTCCATTTACAAGCCGGAAGATAATGAGAATATTAAAGCAGAGCACGGAAGGATTAAAATGGGACAGCATTGGTAAAACTAATCTCAAAGAAGGAAGCGAGATCGGTGAAAACGTGATCCTCTTCCCGCAGATGGAGCAGGTAGAAGAAAAGGAAGCAAAACCCGACAAAAAGAATAATGAACCGGCGGAAGGGCTTATCACTATACAGGATTTCGGCAAAGTGAAATTAAACGTCGGTGAAATTATCGAATGCGAAAAGATAGAGAAGAGCCAGAAGTTATTGAAAATAAAAGTAAAAGTCGGCGATATAGAGAAACAGATAGTCTCCGGAATAGCTGAACATTATAAGCCGGAAGACCTAATTGGTAAGCAAATCGTAGTAGTGAATAACCTGAAGCCGTCCAAGCTGATGGGAGTTACATCCGAAGGAATGCTTCTCGCAGCGAAACAGGACGGCAAGCTGACACTCGTTACGGTCGACCAGGAAATCGAACCCGGCGCGGAGGTAAGTTAATTTGCCGGATTTCAATTACAAATTCGGTGATGTTCTTTACGATTTGAACGAACGGACGTACCTGATGGGAATTCTGAATATCACCCCCGATTCCTTTTCGGTCGGCGGGAAATACTTCGATA
>CALGOI010000185.1 GCA_937959065.1 uncultured Ignavibacteriota bacterium
AATGTGAGCAGATAGCAATGATTGCCCACACAAAAGGAAAAGCGGTAGTCTTATCAGGAGAGATAGAAAAGCTCTCCTCCGTCGATAGCGTCCTGAAAGAAATTCTGCTCAAGACAGAAATACAGTAAGGGATTATAGGGGTATTTACTTACGGGAAGGGAAAGGAAACCCTATGAAAACCAGATTTATGTGGAGCGGGATAAAGATTATCTTAATAACTTTTTCCACCCTCACATTTATAAATACCAGTTTTAGCCAGCCTAAATACGGAATGGATTTCTCCGGACCATGGCAATGGGACGATTTGACCAATGTCACCATTAACCAGGCACGGGAAATGGCTCCTGTTACCGAGGATATCCGGAATACATTAACCATTTCAGATGCTCGCGTTTTGTTTAAGGAACTTACTCTCCTTACTTCATTAGATGAACTTAAGAATCTTTCAGGCATCGCATTAGAAGATGATTCGGGTGAAAAACTACTGTGGGCTGAAATGATCGATTCACAATTCGGTTCCTTCAGTACCGGAGATAATTTCGCCAGACTGCTTGATGCCGCTGTAAGATTAATGCGGTTAAGAACATCGATGGTTAAAAATATTCCTGAATTCAAAAGCCGGGATTATCTCCCTCAGCCAATAAATCTCGAATTCGGAAATTTGAGGTTGGACTTCGATTACTCAGCTGCAGATGATGTCATCTTACTATTCGAGAGCAGTGATATTCCAGAGGAGAAACCCGGTGAGATAATTTCCTCATATCCATATAGAGTCTATTTTGAAACTCGAAGAGCACGAACGACTTCCGAAGATTTGAAGACTGACCTAAAGAATGCAACAAAAAAAAATAACATTTACAATTTATACAAATGTTTAAAACACAGCTCTTTCTAAGGTTTTGGAGGGGTTTCGCTGCACCCTTACCAGTACCAGAGTGTTATGGAAACCGTTCAAAAAAACAATGAGAACATTCAGAAATATATCATAGAGAGGGTTGGCAAGTACCTGCCAGATGATTTCCCTTTATATTCACAGGCGTTCTTTATGGTCGGGAGTAATGAACCGGCATGGTTTAATGATAACGGAGCGATTGGGATCAGTCTTGAACACTTCGGTGATGAATACGAGTATCTTGTGAGCTATTTAATTCATGAATTTTATTCATTAGCTGAAGACAATATACAGATTCCTATCTATGAATTCGTGTTAACCGGTAACGACTGGAAATTCATGAAACTTATCCGTGATATAACAAGAGTTGGAACTGCTAATTACGTTGGGCCTATTGGTTCGCAAAACCGTCCTTCGGATCTTCTTGAAAAAGATTTTAGGATGTTTAACTCCACTTACAGTGAGCTTTACACCGGAAGCGCTACTATCGCTGACAGTATGATACTACAGGGTTTTGAAGGAGTCGGACCCTTTTATACAATGGGAACCCAGATGGCTTACATTATCGAAAATACAAGCGGCAGAAAAG
>CALGOI010000186.1 GCA_937959065.1 uncultured Ignavibacteriota bacterium
ATGTTTACATTTTACATAGTTTGGATCGCATTTCTTGCAATTGGTATCGGACAGGAAATTAAGAAGAAACCAACAAATGCCTGATGATCTGGCTCGGTGAGAAGCGGGGATACCTGCCGGACTGGATTACCCAGCTATGGGTAAAACTCACCGGGAAGAAGGTGAAATTCAAAGATTATGAATGGATACTGGGACCCACAGGCGGCCCGCGTGTTATTGCCGATGAATTTATTTACCGCATATCCAAAGACCTTTCATTAGATGTAGTCCGCGGTGAACCCGAACGCGGTCTCGTTGAAGATTTCAAAGATTATAATTTATCTGAAGAAGATTTCCAACGGCTGGACCCGGAAGTAATACGGTTCTATGCTGAAACATCGTCCTATGATTTTGAGATTTGGTCAAAGTTGTGTAAATTCTGGGAGCCCGGTGGAAGGCTTCTCGCATCAATTTTCAGCAAGAGATTAAAACAATTATATGTACCACTGGTCCCTCTCGTTACTGCATTCGGTCTGGACAGTGAAGTGATAAAACTCAATCAACCTCAAACAGGCGAAACGATTTATACAGTTTGGTTCAGAAAGCTCGTTAGAACAGGTGAGATCATTTACTCCGGTACATACGGACTTTGCCAGCCCCCGAATGAACCAACCGCCTGTTTAAAAGTAATATTTCCCTTACCTAACGGAAGTGCCACAGTAATCCTCAAACCGAAAGTAAATGATGACGGCTCGTTTACACTCTTGTCTCAGGGTATGAAGATAGGGGACGCGGGATTTTATTTTTTACTGAAAAAAGATAATGAAACAGGATGGCTGAGGTATGTGAAAGCTATGCACGAATCACTGCACGTATATACTGACAAAAAGGGTGTGCTGCGAACAGATCACATACTTAATATGTGGGGAAGCAAGTTCCTGCACCTTCACTACAAAATGCTAAGAAAAGGCGGAACCTAAGCCCCGCCGTAAACTTTTTCATAAACCTTCTTACCGATGATCGGATACATGACCAGTTCTCCCTGGTAAGATTTAATCCCCATATATATCCCGTATCCTATTGCTCCGAATATTAACGCGAATAATGCTCCGTAAAATAAGATTGCGAATATCATCATTATTACTGAGAACCCCGCTGCTGCACCGCCGTTATCAAGCGCCGTAAGTGAAGCGCCCATTCCGGTAGCTATAGCAACAATCATTACTATGATTACTAAAACCATTATCAAAACAAAGTATGCTATATGGAAAAAGATTGCCTGCAGTGAGTGAAATCTCACATACTTGGACTGGTCTTTTTTTACAGCCCAGAATATAATAGGTAGAATGATACCTCCTAAGAAAATCGAAAAATGTGATAACATCGAGAATAATAATTCGTCACTCGATGGATATGGATTAGCTTTTTCTGCCATTTATTTAAATTAGTTTGTTAAATACTCTTTAAAAAACGCTACCGTCTTACTCATTGCGTCCGCAGTAGCTGTCTTATCGTGTTTAGGGTTGCTTGGATTCGCGAACCCGTGTCCCGCGTCGTACATATATACAGTCAATTGTTTCCCGGCTTTTGCCATGTTTTCTTCGAACTGCTTAACTACTTCCGGCGTAATATGACCGTCCTGCTCGGCAAAGATACCCAGCACAGGGCAGTCAAGTGTTTTTAACTTTTCAACGTCATCCGACGGCATACCGTAATATATCACACATGCGTCAGCCTGCACACCGGCGATCAATGCCGCATTCAAAGACCAGCCGCCTCCGAAGCACCATCCGATCGTTCCGATCTTCGCGTTATCACCGCAATAATCGATCGCGCCTTCTACAATGTTTACTGCCCGTGTCTGATCTACACTTTGCATGTACTTTGAAGCATCCTCCCGGTTATCTGCCACTTTGCCGTCATAGAGATCGACAGCAAGTATGTTTGCCCCGGTTTCATAATGGAGTTTATCGGATTCTTCCTTTATATAATCATTCAGACCATACCACTCGTGAAATACCAGTATCCAGTTATTGTAAATTGTATTACCTTGATGTGTAACCATATATCCGTTTGCTGTCTTACCGTCCGATGTTTTGAAGGTTATCATTTCACCTATCATATCAGAATAATCGAACGGAGTCGGGTCCGGGTGTTTCAATCGAAAATCTTCGTCTTTGCCAAGATCTGAGAACTTCTGAGTAGCGCTCAGGTCACAGCAATCGCTTTTAGATTGTGAAAAAACAGGTGATGACATCAAAATTATCACAAATAACAGTAATGTTTTCATTTTTAGTCCAATTTGATTAAATAAGTTCCATATTATTAATTTAATATACTCATCCAAATAAGTCAATTATCTCATTTATAGAGACGTAAAGAAATACCGCCAGACTTACTATAAGGATAAAATTTATTAGTAAGTTATTCTTGAAATTACCCACCCAGGCTTTTTTATTATTCATCATTATCAATGTAACCGCAAGAAACGGCATGAACATAGACCCGACGATAGTATATATTATTACCACCCAGCCCGGTTTATTAAATAACAGCAGTAATAACGGCGGGATTGCCAGATAGAATAAATAAATATTGTAATAAAAATTGCTTTTCTCTTTCGTTGGCTTGTAGTTCTTATCCTTGTTCTTGTTATACGTCGTAACAAAATCCGAGAATAGGTACGGCACTCCCTGCCAGACCCCAAGCAGTGAAGTAAACACCGCTCCCCAGAAACCTATCAGAAATGCCCATTTGCCTGCTGAACCCAGTACATTTTCGAGACGGGCTGCAATCTCCAGGATTATCTTACCGCCTTCGAGGAGGTTGGGCGTAACACCGCTTGCGATTATCATCACTGCAATTCCAAACAATCCCGTGAAAATATACGCTACGGAAAGGTCGATCTTCGATTTCTTAAAGTCATCCTTAGATGTCCACCCGCTTTCTTTTATCCAGTAGCTGTAACTTAGAAGCGTAACGCTTCCCCCGACACCGCCGAGCACACCGAGGAGGAACTTACCGCTGCCTGTTGGCACAGATGGGATTAGATAACTCCACGAAAATTCTATCTCCGGCAGTACCACCGCAGCGCAGAAGATGAGCGTGCAAAACATAACCGCGATGAAGAACTTCATCAGCTTCTCGAACAAATTATATCTTCCCACAAAAACCAGTATCACACAAAATAGCGAGTGTATTACTCCCCAGACTTGTATCGAAAATTCCGGGAAGACTGCATTTGCTGCCAGACCGCACGCGGATATCAATGCTCCTGCTACGATGAATGACCATAATCCAAGATATATTATGAAATAGATCGAGAAGAAAGAGGGGAGTCTGGAAATCCAGCCCTCGAGTATTGTCGAGCCGGTAGCGAACTGCCAGCGCGCGATTCCCTCGTTAAGAGCGTATTTTAGTACAGCCCCGAGAATGACAGCCCATAGCACCACAACACCATACTTGGCTCCTGCTACGGAAGCAGCGATCATATCACCTGCTCCGACACCTGTAGCGGCTACGGCGAGCCCCGGACCTATGAATTTCAGCGAGTTAAAAAGGGAAGTTTTCTTCAATAATCGAAAGCTTTGTAAGAAACAATTTTCTTTTAAATTAGTTAAAATTATAATTATTTTTAACTAACAAAGTTTATGGAAAAGATAAAAACAGTAGTTTTATTAGCAGTTATGGCATTTCCAGCTGTACCTGCCTCTTCAGGTACTTCGTATGGAGATTATTTCACGATACATATGAAAGTGCAGGAGATCGAGCGAAGCAAGGACAGCCATACCACAACCTACGAGATAAAGGTCATAGATACAGAAATGTCATTCTCACGTTCATATCACGGCGCTCATTTACCTAACAGCGGTGAAGAATTTGTTGTAGATCTATCTCAGGAAAGAGTCGATAATCTTATTAAAATGATCTTTGACCTTGGCTTGGCGCAAAGCGATACAGCGGTTAACGACAAGAATATCGTCGGAAATTACTTTACCTGTAATCTCGATATAAAGATCGGTAGTGAAAATTATTCAATCCTGATCGACGGCGCGGAAGATCATTTCGATAACGAAGGACTGGTTACTTCAGTCAAAAAACTATTTAAAGCATTAAAACTATATGCCGGTAACAGCAAGTAGGTTGATTGTCTTATTCCTGTTTTTATTCAGCACGGGTCTGTACTCGGTTCCGCAGGGGACGGTAAAGGGCTCGATAAAGATTGACGGGAAGAAACGAACCTACCTCGTGCACCTTCCAAAGGGATATTACCTCAGTAATGACGAAATGCCCCTGCTAATCTCAATACACGGACGGCTGGGTACGGGCAAGCAGATGATGGAATCGTCAGGTTTTAATGACATTGCCGACCGGGAGAAGTTTATCGTGGTGTACCCTGACGGACTGGACCGCAGCTGGGCTGACGGCAGGGGGGAGACACCTTCTGATAAGAACGGGATCAATGACGTGAAATTCATCTCGGAACTCATAGACGCTCTGGCTGATAAGTACCGCGTGGATACTTCCCGGGTTTATGCGATGGGTCATTCAAACGGCGGTGCGATGACTAACCGTCTGGGGTTTGATATCTCCACCAGGCTTGCCGGGATAGCTCCTGTCGGTGCGAACGTATCGGCGGAAATGGTAAAGAACTTCACCTCGGAAAAACATATCCCTGTGTTATTTATTAACGGGACTGAAGACGAGTTTATACCCTTCGATGGCGGTCCCGGTAAATACACGGAGTACCCATACCCTCCTGTGACGGATATATTTAATAAGTGGGTTGAATTCAACGGGTGCAGTAACATAACAACAGACACAGTCGATAATAAAGACGACGGAACAAAGGCAGTTCACATCACATATACCGGCTGCAGGTACGCGCCTGTGAAGATGATAAAGATCATCGGCGGGGGACACTCATACCCCGGCGGCACATCACAGCTTCCCCAATGGATCCTCGGCAGATACACAGAAGAGGTAAACGCCTCAGAAGAGATCTGGAGATTTTTTGCGGGGAACTCAAAATAACCCTCCTTAAATTACTATTTACGAAGTAATATTTCAGTTAAAATATTTTGAATATTAGACTATTTGTTAAATTTTTCTTAAAAAATTATTAACTTAATTATTATCCATTGACATTGATTATCATAAAAATTATAATAATGATACATCCCACGATCAGGCAGAAATAATAAAAAAAGAAATGAAAATAATACTCACATTACTCATTATGTTTCTTTTTCCATTTAGTACAAATGCTCAATGGGTGTTCCAAAATACCGGGGTAAGCGTCCCTCTTTGGGATATAGAGTTTATAAATGAAAACACAGGATGGGTCAGCGGAGAACAGGGTGTAATTCTTAAAACTACTAATGGCGGTGACGTATGGCAGCAGCAAAATTCGGGAATTAACAATAAAGTCCTATATGGAATTCATCCGGTAAATGACAGTGTAGTATATTGTGTTGGATTTTTTGAAACCATTTTAAAGACAACAAACGGGGGTGATAATTGGATAGCAATTGAAAACGGTCCTGTTGGACAGGGAGATAGCTACTATTCAGTTTATTTTCTAAATGAGACCACCGGATGGATTGGTTCAAATTCCTTAGCAACTAAAAAAACAACTGATGGAGGAGCTTCTTTCACTGATCAATTCACATTTACAATTCCCAGAGATTTATACTTTAAGGATGAAATAAATGGAGCTGGTTGTGGATGGGCGGCAACGATTGGAACAACAACAAATGGGGGAAATAATTGGAATGTTGAACAATATTGTACATCGGGTTTAGGATGTGAAGACTTTTATAGATTTTCATTCGTAAATAATTTTACAGGGTTTGTTGTGGGAAGAAGTGGAACTACATTAAAAACAACTGATTTTGGTTTTACCTGGGACAGTGTTGGTTTTGTAGAGGGTAATGCAGAATCTATGATCTGTTCGCGATTTAAAAGCGACTCAATTGGATGGGCAGGGGGGACTTCTTTTCTTTTTAAATCAACCAATGGAGGTGTAAGCTGGAATAGGGAAACTCCAACCGCCGGTTACTTTACAAGTATTTACGCAATTAATGATAGTATAGTCTGGGCTTGCGGTAATCCGGGTAGAATATGGCATACTAAAACAGGCGGCGATACTACTGTTAATATTGTTCAGATAAGTAATGAAGTTCCGATTGCATTAGAATTAAAACAAAATTACCCTAATCCTTTTAATCCTACTACTATTATTGAATATAGTTTAAATAATTCTGGACTTGTTAGACTAAATATCTTTAATATATCGGGTCAGCATGTTATGACATTAGTTAATCAAATACAAAGCCCCGGATTATACAGATATACTTTCAATGCTACAAATTTTCCAAGTGGAATTTATTTTTATAAAATTGAATTAAATGGAAATTCAGATTCAAAAAAAATGATATTGCTTAAGTAGATTTAAAAATAGGGACAAACCCTCGCAAGTAAATTTTAAACGCGCCAACGTTATAAATCCTACAGGAGAAGTCTGCCCTATTTTCCAACACCCTCGTTCCCAAATTCCGATTTGGGAACGCAATACATAATTTATCCAATCTACAACCTCTCAATTGTAGTCACTGCCTCCTCATCTAGATAATAATACCCTGCAGAGCTGTACTTCCAATCCGTTACCTCTTTTACAAAGCCTTTCCTTACCGGATTTTGATGAATATATTCTATTTTCTGAAAAAACATCTCCTCACTAATTATTTGTTTGGGATGAAAACCTTCCTGCCATACCTGGTAGGTGCTGTTTGTTTTATATCCTTTCTTTTCTTTTTTCAACTTTTCAAGAATATCGGACTTCCTTTCCTCTTTTAATTGCTTGATTATCCTTGTAGCTGTGAATCTTTTCAAAGATCTCATCATATTTGTAAGATCCTCACATGATAATACCAGATGGAAATGATTATCCAAAAATACATATGCGTATATTTTCAAATCTTTCTCAGCTTGATAATGTTTTATGGCATTAATTATTATCGCATAGTATTTATCACTTGTAAACAGAGGAATCCAATCTACTATTGTTGATGTTACAAAATGAATTCTACCTTCCAGGTGTTTGTATCTTGATCGCATTACTGAGAAAAATATTATAGAAAATAATAAATATTGATTCTATAATTTGTTACTTTTATACGCTCAAATCGTGAAGTTTTGAATAAACCAAGCGGATGGTTCTGATAAAGTAAATTAGGGTTAAAAATAAATAATTATTAACAAGATATTTAAAATGAAAAAGGGATATATGCGTATATATCCCTTTTTATATTTTTTCTCCAACTCCAATCCGCTATCTTTGTATGTATTCAAAAATTCCTTAGAGCTTGTCATGAAACTCGATCTAAGAGAGGGGTTAGAATATAATATTTAAACTTTTAACTTTTTACTTTTTACTTTTAACTCTGTAAACTACCATGACTCAAAAAACTATACCCAGTTTTCCATTACTGTCTTTACATAAACTTATTTACAAATTTCCAATAACGACTTTTTACACCTTACTAAATCCTGTTATTACAAAATTGAAAAATAAAAATTCACAAAAATCTTTTACCCCGGAAATTACTGATTTTACAAACCCGTTTTTGGGACTTTTGTGTAATTTTTTTTAAACCCATAAAAAATCAAAACCGGAAAAATCCCCTTATGGGTACGC
>CALGOI010000187.1 GCA_937959065.1 uncultured Ignavibacteriota bacterium
TGATATGTGCAATGAGATTAACCTCACGGTGTGCTACTCTCTGAAAAACACCTCGCTGTATACTCTTATGGAACTGCTAAAAGACCTCCATACGATAGTGAGAGAAGAGGGGAAGCAGAAGCTGTTCATTTACCGTTACATAAAAGACATACTCGAGCACCCATACATTAAATCTCTCGCCTTCGAAAGCATCATCGAACTCACCAAAAAGCTGGACGAGACTAAGCGCGTTTACTTTAATCGTGAGCTGATACTCGAACAGATGCAAGAAACAGAAAATGAAACTGGAAATGAGACGGAAACACAGATCGAGGCAGTCGACCGCATCTTCAAGCCCGTCGAAAGGACGCGCGATCTGTTCGATTACATCGAAGAGATCATCGAAACCATCGAGAAGAACATACGAGGCAGGAAGGGTAAGGCAAAGGGATTTGAAATATACCAGCTCGAGCAGTTCAAAAAGCACATAAAAGAGCTGAAGAACCTGATGTCGGGCTTTGGCGATGAGATCGAACCCAAAACAGCATGGAGCATCCTTTTGAAGACGCTCCGCTCGGTAAAGATACCTTTCACCGGGGCGCCGCTGAAGGGACTGCAGATAATGGGCGTACTCGAAACCCGCGGACTGGACTTCGAAAACGTTTACATACTTTCGATGAATGAAGGTACCTACCCCCGTACGGAACTCGGTAAGACCTTCATCCCCATCGCTATTCGTAAGGCATTCGGGCTGCCGACTTTCGAAGATGATGATTCCGGATACGCGTATAACTTCTACCGCCTGATACAGAGAGCGGATAATTTCACCATATTTTACAATTCGGAAGTGGACGAAATGAATCAGGGTGAGCGAAGCCGGTACATCCCTCAGATTGAGTTCGAGCTGTGCCGTCAGAATAAGAACATCGAGCTTAACAATTACATCGTTTCGGCTCCGGCTGATGCGCCTGAACTCGAAAAGATTACCATCGATAAATCTGATGACGTGATGAGTAAACTCAAAGAGCTGGACTTCTCCGCGTCACGCCTGAATACTTACATCAATTGCAGTCTGCAGTTCTATTTTCGGTGCATCGCGGGGTTACGCGAACCCGAAGACCGGGACGAGATCATCGACCCGCGCCAGTTCGGTAACATAGTACATAATACACTCAAAAGAATTTACGAGGACTACATCGAGCGTGACGTGACAGTTGAAGATTTCACTGCCCTGCACAGCATCATAGATGAGAAACTCGAGGAGGTTTTCGAGGTTGAATTCAAAGGAGAAGACTATCTCAGCGGGAAGAACCGCCTCACTAGAAATATCATACGCAAGCTTCTTACAATGATACTCGAGACCGACGAAAGGAACGCGCCATTCGGCATACGTGAACTGGAGAAGGGCATCGAAGCGGACATCACCCTGCCGGGGGAAGATGAACCCGTTAAGCTCAACGGGCGGCTCGACCGTGTGGACTTCTGCAACGGCAAAACAAGGATAATAGATTATAAGACCGGGCGTGTAGAGTGGCAGCAGTCGAGAAAAGAAGTCAGCGACCGGTTCTATCACGAGATGTTTATGGATCCGAAATACAGCAGCCTTTTCCAGGCTTTCCTTTATGCTTATATGTACCTCAAAAAGAATCCGGAAGAGAAAGTACAGGTGGGAATATATCCGATTAAAAAGCTCAGCGAAGGAGTAACGCTTCTCAATAACGGCAAGGAGCTGTCACTCGAGGAAATGAAGGGCTTCGAGGAGCAACTCGAACGGTTATTCGCCGATATCTTCGACCGGGATACCCCATTCAGCCAGACCACGGAAGAAGAACGCTGTAAATACTGCGACTACAAAACCATCTGCAACCGCAATTTATAAAATCCCCCATTCGCAGGCGACGTCACGCTACAT
>CALGOI010000188.1 GCA_937959065.1 uncultured Ignavibacteriota bacterium
TAATTTCTAATATTATAAATTCCTATATAAATGGAGCACGAACTACATATTCAATCATCAGCCACTAAGTCTGAGACCTATGATTTGCTCTTAAAACAGGTTGACATTTTAATTGAAAATGAAGATAATTTAATAGCTAATTTAGCTAACATAACTTCAGTTCTCAAACATTCAATGAGTAATGTTATTTGGGCAGGATTCTATCTTTTTGATGAAAATAAAAATGAATTGGTGCTTGGTCCATTTCAGGGAAAACTTGCATGCACAAGGATTAATTTTGGGAAAGGGGTATGTGGAACTGCGATCGAAAGAAAAGAAAGTATTGTTGTAGAAGATGTTGAAAATTTTCCCGGGCATATCTATTGCGATACCGATTCATGTTCTGAAGTAGTAATACCGATTATTGTAAACGATTTGGTAAAAGGTGTGCTCGATGTAGACAGCAGCCACACAGGTAACTTCGATGAAACAGATAGAATATATCTGGAACAACTAGTCGATAAAATCAAGCACTTATTCTAAATTGAATAAACAAACATTAATAAACAAAGCTGCTTACGAGAGCTTATTGAAAAAAGGTACTATCGAAAAATTATTCGACAGGATGTTTGAAATAATAAGAGAAAGTGTAAGAGAGGAAGGTAAATTTGAAATAGAAGAGTTTGGAAGTTTTAAAGTCGCTCACAAAGTTGCAGCAAAATATTTTGATGAAGGGAAAAAACAGTTTGTAGCAATTCCCCCGAAAGATAAGATCGTATTTACTCCATCACAATTTTTGAATGATAGGATAAACAAAAAGAGGGATGAAGGTGGATAAGGAAGAACTGGTAATAAAATTGGCTGAAGAGTTTGGGATTTCTTCGATAGATATTTATAACTTTGTTAACTGCGTGGCTGAATCAATGGGGAATGCATTTGAGAAAGGGAAAAATATAAATATTGAGCAATTCGGCAGGTTTAAGGTTTTAACAAGGAAAAATGACAGAGGTGAAGAATACCGGTATATATCATTCTCACCGGTAAAAAAGTTTGTTAAGGACGTTAATTATAAATACAATGATCTGGAGGCTTTTCCAATAGATGATTCAGAGGACGAGCTATACGAAGACAGCCCGGAAACTTATAAGGGAGTTGAAGTATTAAATCCGGATTATTTTGTTTTTACAGAAAAAACCGGGAAGGATCCAATGAGTGACAACAAAAAATTCGACGATAATTTACTCAGGGATAATTTTTCAGACGAAGAATTTTCTCAGAGCGGTAATTCCAATCAGGAAAGGGGACATACCGACGAAAAGAAAGATTATGAATTACCATCAAGTATTATACAGCTCCATAAAGATATTACAAATGAGGAGAAATCCAATATAAGCCCGGAAATTCATTCAAAAAAAGATGAAAGTATGGACCTTTCAGAGGATATAGAACGAATTGTTGAGGAAAGGAAAAAGAGATTAGATGATATAACATCGGGTATTAAAAGTCTGGAGCATAAGGTCGAGCATCATGAGGAAGAATCCATAGAGGATATGCGTGAAAAATTTGAAGAGGTAAGGAATTTTAATGACGAGAAAAATGAAGAGCTATACAAAATAATATCCGAACGGAATAAGATAATTGATGACATAAATAAAATGGTTAATGAATCCGAAATAGATCTTGGTGAACACAAAACAGAAGAGCCTTTAGAAGAGCCGAAAAGAAAAATAGAAAAAAACGATCAATTTGAATCATCTGGACCCGAGGAAAAGCAAGAAATTACAGAGATAAGCCCTGATCTTCAAACTGAGGAAGATTTTGACCCGATAGTTATAAATGAGGATGAAATTAAGAAACATGATACTGCTTTGGACAATCAGTTTGAGAAAATTGAAACACCTGAAATGAAGAATATTGATTATAAGAGTAATGAAATACTGACACCAGAAGATACAGAGATTTTAAAAACAGGAGCTGAAGACCATAATAAAATAAAAGAAGAACCGAAGAGTTTTGAAGATGTATTTGAAACTTCAGGTGAAATAAAGGATGATGCAGTCCACAGAGAGAGCAATATTCCACCGACTCACAAAATCGAAGATAAGCATGTAGTTAAAGAGTTACAGCCCCAAAGTCAACGCACATTAGATACATATCACGATAGAATGGAAAAAAGAAGAGCAATGTATGAGAATGAATCATCAGGTGGTTCATGGAAGGCCTTTGGAATTATTGGGGTAATTCTTGCCGTATTAGTATTACTGATTTATTGGGGTTATAATTCAAATATGTTTTCCCCGGCTCCTCCCCTGGTAAATAATGAACAACAATCGGAAAACATTCCACCCCCGGCCGGTAACAATCAGCAGCATCAGCAGAATAATGTACAGGACAATAATCAGCAGCAAAAAATAACAGAAAACAAAAATTCTCCTCCCCTTCCTCCCTCCGGTGAAGAATATATAACCGAGACCGGTATGGATGTTGTATTAGTAAGAACCGCACAAGGATTTTTTATACAGACAGCCTCATTTAAACGGAAACCGGATGCAGACAGGGAAGCGAAGAATATTAATGCAAACGGAAAGGAAGTATCTGTTAAGGAAGCTGACCTGGGCGGTAAAGGAATATATTTCAGGGTAAGGGTTGGTACGTTTGAGACGAAAGAAGAGGCTATTGAATTCGCGAAAGAAATGAATTAATCTTTCCGCCATATCTTTCGAATAATTGCCGAGAGAAAAGTTATAATGGTGATAATTATCATTAATTTTGATAGTATATCACCATTTTTTGTAAAGAAAGTCTTTTCTTTGCGGATTCCGATTGTTGAATTAATTATTGTTCGTTCGTGTATTTCGGTTGCATCGTACATATTACCGTATGGGTCTATAGTGCATGATATACCAGTATTTGCACTGCGTGCTATCCATCTACGGTTTTCAATTGCTCTGAAAGTGGCGTACTGGTTATGCTGGTATGTACCGAACATTTTCCCCCACCAACCGTCGTTAGTGATAATTACCGAGAAATCTGCTCCCATATCAACATAATTGGCAAAAAATTCAGGGAAGACGGACTCATAGCATATAGCTGTGTTGAATTTATATTTACCATCCAGGTCAAAAAGGACTGTGTCTTTTCCGATCTGGAAATTGCTTAAACCTACGGTAAACTTAATCATATCTCTAAGAAAAATAAGTTTATCCTGATAAGGCATTCTTTCACTGCCTATTACGAGTTTGAATTTATCATGTGTCTGGTAATCATTAATTTTCACTCCTTTTTCTATTAGAATTGCTGTATTGAATACATCGTATTTATCTCCGTCAGAGAACTCTCTTGCATCAACCGGTACATTATCGGTATCCGAATAATAAACAATATCCGGAGCACCAATTAGTACGGGGATGCCGGTCCTGTCAACAAAGGATTTTATAATTTCATGTTTAGGAGCATTCATCGGCATTCTAAGCACGTAAGGTAAGGAAGTTTCCGGAAGTATTATTAATTGAGGTTTTGGTTTACCATTGGCTGCATCTTTCATTAAACCGGTATATTCTTCCGTGATTGCTATCTGGTCGGTACTCCATTTTTTCCAGGGATCCTTATTGGGCTGTACTATTGCAACGTTTAATGTGCCGTCAGAGAAATTATTAGTGTATTCAGATTTTGCGGAAGTAATCATGTTGTACATATCGGGTATGAAATAGATGGCTAAAATTAAAAGCAATAGTGCAAATGAATTTTTACTCTTGATCTCCCACTTTTTAAAGGAGATTCTTCTGAAACCCATGAAAAGCAATATGCTGATAATGATTATCCATATTGTTATAGCATACATTCCGGTAATATCGATATACTGTACTTTGCTGAGGTTATAAGTCTGAGTATATGCGAGTGACAGCCAAGGGAAAGTGAGCTCGTTAATTGTCTGCAGGTATTCAAATGCTATCCATATAGGGGGAAGAACGATCAGAATCAGTTCAGGGTGTATTTTAAACTTTATGTTCCTGGCGACAAAGAAAAAAAGTATTGTCGGAGGAAGCAGGTACACAATGGGGTGAAGAACAGCCGTCAACAATCCTCCGATAACCATAAAGTATTCGGGTTTGGAGAAGCCGCTAAGGCCAATCCATGAAATAGCGATTAATTCCCACACAACAAAGATCAGGTAACTCCTGAATATCACTTTTTTGTATGTTGTGGAGGAAGTAACAATGTAAATGTATATTGCAAATGCAAAGAATACAAGGAAGTGGAAATTTATCGGAGGAAAG
>CALGOI010000189.1 GCA_937959065.1 uncultured Ignavibacteriota bacterium
TTTTGAGTCCCAATGAAGTTAAGCAATTAAAAAAAGTAAACGAATAATATTAATAAATGACTGAGTTAAAAGAGAAAGTCAAATATAATAAATTTAAGGTAGGGATAATTGGTTTAGGATATGTAGGTTTACCACTAGCACTTGAATTTGCAGAAAAAGATATATCTACAATCGGTTTTGATATTGATGAAAGAAAGATCAAGAGTATAAATGAAGATAAGAAATCATACATAAAACACATTCCTTCCGACAGTATTAGGAAAACAGTTAAAGCTGGCAGGCTGAAAGCAACAACTAAATTTGCTCAGCTAAAAGATGTTGATGCAATAATAATTTGTGTCCCCACCCCACTCGACAAGAATCGTGAACCGGAAATGAAATTTATAATACAAACCGGGGAAGAGATAGCTAAGCATTTAAGACCAGGTCATTTCATTTCTTTAGAAAGTACAACTTACCCTGGTACAACAGATGAATTATTAAAAGGGATATTGGACAAAACAGGTTTGAAAGCCGGCAAGGATTATTATTTGTGTTTTTCACCTGAACGTGAAGATCCAAACAATCCTAATTATGTAACCGCAACAATTCCAAAAGTTATTGGCGGTGTAACTAAAAAGTGTCTTGATTTAGGGTTATTGATTTATGGAAAAGTGATCAAGCAGCTTGTACCAGTATCTTCAACAAAGGCGGCAGAAGCAACCAAACTTTTAGAAAACATATACAGGTCGATAAATATAGCATTAGTAAATGAGTTAAAGACAGTGTTTGATAAAATGGGAATAGATGTATGGGAGGTTATAGATGCAGCATCAACAAAACCCTTTGGTTACACTCCATTCTATCCCGGCCCCGGATTAGGAGGACATTGTATTCCAATAGATCCTTTTTACCTAACCTGGAAGGCAAGGGAGTATGAAACAAATACAAAGTTTATAGAACTGGCGGGTGAGATAAATACTAACATGCCCTATTACGTGATATCCAAGGTGATGGATGCATTAAACAGCAAAAGGAAAGCTTTAAAAGATTCTAAAATATTGATATTAGGGCTTGCATATAAGAAAAACGTTGACGACATCAGGGAATCCCCGTCGTTAAAATTAATAGAGCTTCTCCAGGAAAGGGGAGCAAAAGTGGATTATAATGATGAATACGTTAAATCCATCCCTGAATTAAGAAAGTATAATTTTAATAAGAAATCTGTAAAATTAACAAAAGAAAATTTAAAGAAGTATGATCTGGTATTATTGTCAACTGATCATTCTTATTATGATCATAAATTAATTTTGGAAAGTGCATCATTGATCGTTGATACAAGGAATGCATTTAAAGATTATAAAAGTAAAAAAATTTATAAAGCATAGGATATTTTATGAAAGTCCCTTTATTAGATCTAAAAGCTCAATACAGTAAAATAAAAGATGAATTAGATAAAGCACTTATTGAAGTTGCGGAAAGTCAATATTTCATTCTTGGTCCTGAAGTAGAGAGAATGGAAAAAGCGATGAATGAATATATAGGGTGTAAAACATCAATTGGAGTTTCATCCGGAACAGATGCACTTCTTGTAAGCTTAATGGCACTTGATATACAACCCGGTGATGAGATAATAATGCCGGCATATTCATTCTTCGCTACAGCTGGAGTCGTAAGCAGGTTAAACGCAAAACCAGTTTTTTGTGATATAGATCCAGTAACGTTTAATATAGATCCTGATAAGATAGAAGCCCTGGTAACTGATAAAACAAAAGCTATAACACCGGTTCATCTCTATGGGCAATGCGCAGAAATGGACAAGATCATAGAAATTGCAAAGAATCACAATCTCGCTGTAATCGAAGATGCTGCACAGGCAATCGGATCTCAATATAAAGATGGAAGGGATGCCGGAACGATGGGTGACCTTGGTTGTTTTTCTTTCTTCCCCAGCAAGAATCTTGGTTGTTTTGGTGACGGAGGTCTCGTGAGCGCAATGGATGAGGAATTAGGAGAGAAGGTAAGGATATTAAGAGTACATGGGGGAAAGCCGAAATATTACCATAGAGTTATAGGAGGGAATTTCAGAATCGATGCAATCCAGGCAGCGGTAATTAATGTAAAACTACCGTACCTTGACGAATGGTCTGCAGAGAGGCAAAAGAACGCGAATTTATATACTAATTTATTTATTGAGAAGGGACTGGCAGAAAGAGAAGGAGTATCTGATTTTAATGATAAGAATAAGGTTTTGCTTCCAAAAGCTGTCTATAGAGAATTTGATTTACCAAGATATCATATATATAATCAGTATGTGATCAGAACAGAAAACCGCGATAAACTAAGAGAACATCTTAAACAAAAGAATATTGGTACAGAGATCTATTACCCTGTCCCTTTTCATTTGCAGGATTGTTTTGCATACCTTGGATATGAGAAAGGTGATT
Source organism: uncultured Ignavibacteriota bacterium (assembly GCA_937959065.1). Classification (GTDB taxonomy): domain Bacteria; phylum Bacteroidota; class Ignavibacteria; order Tepidaquicellales; family Tepidaquicellaceae; genus JAEYVS01. The sequence goes on from CALGOI010000189.1 coordinate 2,427, forward strand.
TCCCCGTTTCGGAATTCTGCGCTAATAGCTCGATTGCGCTTCCTATTTACCCGGAGCTTACCAAGGAACAAATTGAATATACTGTAGATTCAACAAGCGAGTTTATTAATTCCATATAGTCAATTGAATAATTTTGATATAATAGTAATTGGAGCGGGGATAATAGGGTTGGCGAGTGCTTTTAAGATTTTAGAAAGAGATGCATCTTTAAAGGTATGTATAATTGAGAAAGAAAATTCTTCAGCGCAGCACCAAACCAGCCATAACAGCGGGGTGATTCATTCAGGTATATATTATAAGCCCGGGAGTCTTAAATCAGAGAATTGTCTCAGAGGATACAAAATGATGCTTGATTTTTGTAAGCAAAATGAAGTAAAGTTTGATTTATGCGGAAAGTTAATAGTTGCCACGGATGAGAGTGAAATAAATAGTTTGAAAAGCTTATATAAAAGAGGCTTAGCGAATGGGCTGAAGGAAATTGAGATCATAAATGAATATGAACTGCGAAGAAGAGAACCTAATATTAATGGGATACAAGCATTGTATGTGCCATATACAGGAATAACGGACTTTAAAGCGGTTACAAAAAAGCTACAGACTATTTTGCAGGAAAAAGGTTGTAAAATATATTTTAATACTCAGGTAACTGAATTAAATGAAAAAAAGAATATTGTAAAAGTTACTACATCAAAAGGACATTTTACTTCAAGTTATGTAATTAATTGCAGCGGACTTTATTCAGATATTATTGCTAGATATACATTCCCGGATTTATCAATACAGATACTTCCGTTCAGAGGTGAGTATTATTATTTAAGACAAAAAGAAAAATATAGAATTAATTCCTTAATATACCCGGTACCGGAAACTAACTTTCCATTTTTAGGTATTCATATTACAAAAACCATAGACGGAAAGTTAGAAACAGGTCCAAATGCAGTTCCCGCTTTTAGCAGGGAAGGTTATAGTAAAAAGAATGTTAATATTAGTGAACTAATCAACTTCATAACGTACAAAGGTACATTGAAATTGTTTAAGAAATATTGGAAAACGGGAATCAAGGAAATAAAAATGTCGTTTTTTAAAGATTCATTTTTAAAGGAAGTAAGAAAGTTTATGCCTCAATTAGAGAGGCGGGATTTTACAAAGGCATTTTCTGGGGTAAGGGCTCAGGCATGCGATATTAAAGGAAATATAATTGATGATTTTTTAATTTATGAAAGCGAGAGAGTAATTAATGTTTGTAATGCTCCTTCTCCAGCGGCTACTGCCAGTCTGTCAATCGGTAAATCGATTTCAGACTTATTATTAAAGAAAGTAAATTTAGTATAACATATGAAAAAAGCATTAATATCGGGAATTACAGGTCAGGATGGAAGCTATTTAACAGAGATACTATTGAAAAAGGGGTATGAAGTCCATGGAATTATTCGAAGGAGCAGTTCTTTCAACACAGGCAGAATAGATCATCTGTATAATGATTCATCTATTTTAAACGAAAGATTGTTCTTGCATTATGGTGATCTTGTTGATACAAGTAATTTAAACAGGTTATTAGAAAAAACTGAGCCGGATGAAATATACAATTTAGCAGCACAATCACATGTTAAGGTTTCATTCGAAGTGCCTGATTACACAGCTCAAGTAGATGCACTGGGTACATTAAGATTTCTTGATGCGATGAGGGAGACAGGTTTAAAGAATGCAAAGTTTTATCAAGCATCAACAAGTGAATTGTACGGTAAAGTTCAGGAGGTCCCTCAGACGGAAAAAACGCCCTTTTATCCAAGAAGTCCATATGGTGTCGCAAAAATATACGGTTATTGGATAGTTGTCAATTACAGGGAAGCATACAATATATTTGCCTGTAACGGAATTTTGTTCAATCATGAGTCACCGAGAAGAGGTGAGACTTTTGTAACCAGAAAAATTACAAGAGCAGCTGCCAGAATCAAGTGTGGTTTACAGGACAAATTAATGATAGGGAATTTAAATGCCAAGCGTGATTGGGGTTATGCTCCGGAATATTGTGAAGGTATGTGGTTGATATTGCAGCAAGAGCGACCGGACGATTATGTCCTGGCAACTGGAGAAACTCACACTGTAAAGGAGTTTATAGATCTGACATTTAAACACCTGGATATGGAGCTTGATTGGGAAGGTGAGGGAATAAATGAGAAGGGGAAGGATAAGAGAAACGGTAATGAGCTTGTATGTATAGACCCAAATTATTTCCGTCCAACAGAAGTAGACTTGTTAATAGGAGATGCAACGAAGGCAAAAGAGAAACTTGGTTGGGAACCTAAGATTAAGTTTGAGGAACTTGTCTCAATTATGACAGAATCTGATTATGAAAAGGTACTTAAAAGAGGATATTAATGTACGATAAGATCAATTTAGCTATTATCGGAAGTGGTAAATGGGGATTCAACCATGTAAGAACAGCAATGTCGTTATTAGATTCGTCGAAAGTGATTGTCTGTGATATAAACGATTCAGTAAAAGATAAACTAGATGAATTATCAATAGATGTAAAGTTTTCCACCAATTTTGAGGAAATATTAAAAGATGATGAAATAAGCTGTATTATAATTGCAACTCCGGCAGAGACCCATTATAATCTGGCAAAACAATGCCTTTTAAATGGTAAGAATATACTAGTTGAGAAACCAATCACATTATATGCTTCAGAGGCACAGGAGCTTTACGATATTTCGAAAGAGAAATCATTAGTTTTGATGGTTGGTCATGTTCTTTTGTACCACCCTGCCATATTAAAGATAAAAGAGATGTTAGACGAAGGAAATCTTGGGAGATTGCAATATATTTACAGTAACCGGTTAAACCTTGGCACAATAAGAAGTGAGGAGAATATTCTATGGAGCTTTGCACCTCACGATATATCCATAATACAGTTTTTAGCAGGTAACAATCCTGTAGAGGTTTATGCTAAAGGTGCCAGTTTTTTACAGCATGAAATAGAAGATACTACTTTAACTTTTTTAAGGTATCCTGATAATGTATCCGCCCATATTTTTGTAAGCTGGCTTCACCCATTCAAAGAACAAAGACTGGTTGTCATAGGAGATAAAGGGATGGTTGTATTTGAAGACAGCCTTGAAAAAGAGAAATTAAAGTATTACAAAAAAGGTTTACAAAAGGTGGAAGGAGTTCTAGAGAAATTTGACTTTGAATATGAAGTAATCGAGATAGACAATAAAATGCCTTTAGCCGAGGAACAGAAACATTTTTTTGAATGTGTTGATCAGGGTAAAGTGCCATTGACAGATGGTAAACATGCAGTGGAAGTATTGAAAATTTTAGAGGAATCTCAAAAAAACCTATAAAATTATGTCTGAAAAAAGTTATTACGTAAATGAATTTGCCGTAGTAGATGATAACGTGGAAATTGGTGATGGAACAAAGATATGGCATTTTTCTCATATACAATCCGGTGCCAGAATTGGAAAGAACTGTTCCTTAGGTCAGAATGTAAATGTAGGAAATAATGTTGAAATTGGTAACCACGTAAAAATTCAGAATAATGTGTCTGTATATGAAGGTGTAACTTTGGAAGATTATGTTTTTTGCGGTCCTTCGATGGTGTTTACAAATATTCTCGATCCCAGGAGTAAGTATCCCCAGGTTGGTCAAGAGTTTTATCTTAAGACCAGAGTAAAGGAAGGGGCATCACTTGGTGCAAACTGTACAATTGTTTGTGGGAATGATATCGGCAGATTTGCTTTTGTAGGTGCAGGGACAGTCGTGACCAAAAGTGTGCCTGACTATGCCCTTGTTGTGGGTAACCCATCAAAGATAATTGGTTGGGTGAGCGAAGCCGGACTTAGGTTGAAATTTGATGAAAATGGAATAGCTAAATGTGCAAAGTCAGGGAGAACATATCAACTTGAAGAAGACAAGGTAAGGGAGTTGTAAAACTTCATAATGTTTATATAGTCATTTTCTAAAAACCCCAAAATAAGAATAAAAATTAATATTTCGCTTTAAATTATTAGTAATTTTACTATAAATCACATTAATTTTTAGTAGGAATATTTAGTTTGTATTTTAAGTATTTTTGTTTTATGTTTATGTTTGTTAGTGATTATTTATTGTTGTAAGTTGCGAAGATTAGTTAAATGGATTTATTAGGTTAGGGAAAATTAGAAAATAAATATCATTTGTACAATTCTGTGACTATATTGAGATTATTAAAAGAGTTTTGGGCTAATAAATTGTCAACGGGTAATATTATGCTTTTCCCCGTTGGCATTTTTTTTTCTGTATAGATGTAGAAGAAATCAAGCTAACGATGATAGATCTAACAACTTATGTTATATAAAAAGATGGCATTTAAAATAAAATGTGAGCCAATTGGCGGAGCCATGCCCGAAGGACAAATTATATGGCCTTAAACATTCTGGTTACAGGAGGAGCTGGATTCATTGGGTCAAATATAGTAGAGGCTCTTTTAAATAAAGGTTACAATGTTAGAGTTCTGGATAATTTTTCTACAGGAAAGCGCGATAACCTGTTAGGTTATGAAGATGATATCCAGTTAATCGAAGGTGATATTAGAAGTCCTAATATTGTACAAGAAGCGGTAAGTGGAATTGATGTAATACTTCATCAGGCAGCGTTGCCATCTGTGCCAAGATCTATAAAGGATCCTATTACAACAAATGCAGTAAACATAAGTGGAACTTTAAATCTATTGGAAGCTGCTGTAAAGTCATCCGTTCAAAGATTTGTATATGCTTCATCCTCGTCGGTTTACGGAGACAGTCCTGAACTTCCAAAAAAAGAAACCATGAATCCAAGACCTTTATCTCCTTATGCAGTCTCAAAGCTTGCCGGTGAGAAGTATTGTCAAGTCTTCAGCAGAATTTATGGATTGGAGACTATAGGGTTAAGGTATTTTAACGTTTTTGGAAAGAGGCAGGATCCTGGTTCACAATATTCGGCGGTAATCCCAAAATTCATAAAGCAAATGCTAAATGATAAACAGCCGACAATATATGGTGATGGATTACAATCACGGGACTTTACATTCATAGCAAATATAATTAAGGCAAATTTACTTGCTGCCACAAAAGATGTAAAAGAAAGCCTGATCTTGAATTGTGCATGTAACGAAAGGATAAATTTAATAGAATTAGTAAATAAGATAAACAAAAATTTGGATAAGGGAATAGAACCTGTCTTTGAAAATTCGAGGCCTGGGGATGTAAAACATTCCTTTGCAGATATTGAATTAGCAAAGGAGAAATTAGGTTACAGGGTAGAGGTTGATTTTGAGGAGGGTTTGAAACAGACGATTGATAGTTTGAAATGATATTGAATTAATTCTTTGTAAAGTTAATAATATTCATATATCTTAATTAGAATAAATAATATATGAAAACCTTCAAAACAATCATATTTTTATCATTTATTTTTCAGGCATCATTGTCATTTTCCCAAGATAGTAGTGATATTCGGATTGGTACAGATGAAATCACAAAAACCGGTCCGAATTATTACAATTATGCTGATAAGGATAAGGTTAACATAGAGGTAAGTTTATGGGGATATGTAAAAAATCCCGGTCGATATTTAATACCGCAAGGAACAAAAGCTATTGATTGAATAACTTTGGGCGGTGGACCTACCATAGATGCCTTATTGAATGATATAAGGATTGTTCGTTTAAGAAATGATACTCTTAATATTACTCGGGACCAAATAATTAATTTAAACTATAATGACTTTTTATGGGAAGATAATATTTCCCAGGGAATAAAGAGAAATCCGATATTAAAGCCTGGGGATATGATATTAATCCCCGGCGAACCAAGATATTTTTTCAGAGAAAATCTCGGAATAATACTGTCTGTGGGTTCATTTTTATTAACTGCAACGGTATTAGTATTAAATATAGTAAATAATTAAAATGAAAGATAAAGAATTGAAGGGATTTGAAGAGTTTAGCAAGAATGGCGAATCATTTGAAAACGTTAAAATTCACAGAGATCTTATTAGTGAATATCTTAATATATTACGTGCTAATGTAATTCCAATATTACTTATATTAACAGTAAGCGTAGTAATAACTTTTCTTTTTTTAAGAAAATCAATTAATATATATCAGGCAACGACAGTGATTCAGATAGAACCCCCACAGGGTAATATTCTTCAATCAAGCTTTAGTGAATTAGAAAATTCTAAAGATGAGCGTTACATTGCAAATCAAATAGAAGTATTACGGAGTTATAAAATAAGGAATGTTGTAGCCAGTGCGTTGCTTGACTCCCTTAATAACAGGGAAGATTTGATTTATTTCAATTATTTGGTAAATAAGTCTGAAAATGGTGAAGTGAGTCTTCCTTCACAAGAACTGGTAAGAAAGCGCTTATTGAGTATAACTACAGCGACCCAAAAGAAAGGCCTTGATGCTGTAGAAATTTCTGTAGAGGGACCATATTTTAATGAAGCACAATTGGTCACATTAACCTATGCGACAGTTTATCTAAATTACAACTTAGAATTAAGCAGAGAAGATATTCAAAATGTTAAGAACTATTTAAAATCTGAAAAAGAGAATAAACTGAATGAATTAAATGTAGCTGAGTCTACTTTGGAGGATTTCCAGGAAAGAACAGGAATTATAAAGCTTGATCAGCAAACTGCAAATTTGGTTAATACAATATCAGATTACGATGTAGAAAGGAATTCAACGGAAATTGAATTAAGAGCAAATCAGCAAAGGATGAGTATATTACTGA
>CALGOI010000190.1 GCA_937959065.1 uncultured Ignavibacteriota bacterium
TCTCGCGATGCTTCTACAGTGATTTTTAAAAAGTAGTAATCCGGGAAAACACTGACTAATACCTTAGGTTTATTTTCTTTAGCGTAATTTACTATTTTTCTGATTGCACCTTTAATCTGAATCCCGCTTAAATAGTAATTTGCTTTAGAAGAAAAATAAAATGACTTAAATATAGTCTTAACGTCAAACTCTTTAAAAGATTCAACTTTGGCATCTATATTTGCCTTTGTTGTAAAAACAGTAAAACTTGAAGGATCAAATCTTGAAAGAAGATTTCTGTTTATAAAACTATATCCCGCTGGTACTTGCAGTAAGGCATAATTGATATAAAGAACTTTTCCATTATTACATAATTTAGGTAGTGATTCTTCCATCTAACTCCCAGGCTTTTACTATTTGCTCAAATATTTCATTTAAAGAAATACTAATATCCCAATCAGGGTAATGTTCTTTCATTTTAGATAGATCAGATATATAACAAATATGATCACCTTCTCTGTTTTTGTCTACATACTCATAATTCATTTTTTTACCGGTAATATTCTCAACCATGGAAAATGCCTCCAATATAGAACAAGAATTCTCCCTGCCACCTCCCAAATTATAGACTTCGCCAGATCTGGGATTTTTGATGAACTCATCAACAAACCTTGCGACATCATACGAATGTATGTTGTCTCTTACCTGTTTACCTTTATAACCAAACACTTTATATAACCCATCATTCACATTAACTTTAACCATGTAACTGAGAAATCCATGCAGTTCAACTCCTGAATGATTTGGGCCTGTCAAACATCCACCTCGCAGGCAACAAGTCTTCATACCAAAATATCTTCCATATTCCTGAACCATAACATCACCGGCAACTTTTGATGCCCCAAATATAGAATGCTTTGACTGGTCAATACGAAAATCCTCTTTAATACCGTTATAGTATTCCTTGTCTCTATAATCCCACCTTGTATCTAATTCAACAAGCGGTATTTCATTTGGAGCATCACCATAAACTTTATTCGTTGACATGTGAACAAATGTAGCTTCCTACCGCATTAACATCAAAATCGTCTAATGGTCGTGACGCCGCAAGGTCATGGCTTGGTTGTGCTGCTGTATGGACAATTGCTTTTGGATTAATACCTGCTAAAAACTTAAACAGCTCCTCTCTGTTTCTTATATCAATTTCATTATGATGAAAATTGGAGTACTTCTCTAAAAGCCTGTTCTGGTTCCATCTAGTATCACCTTGCTCACCGAAAAAATCAGCCCGCATATTATTATCCAATCCATATACCTCCCAGCCGTTTTCACAAAAATAACTCACGACTTCAGATCCTATGAGTCCGTTTGACCCTGTTACAATTAGTTTGTTCAAGATAAATTAGTTTTTATTTTTTATAACAAATCAATAAATCGCAAAAAGAAAGAAATGGTAAAGATTTCAAAGCAAAAGATTTACTAAATAATCTTTTAATTTTATAATGGAATTTGTAAAACGGCATAGAAATAAATCGTTCTAACTTTTCATTAATGTAAACCTTCTGATATGGATTATATGAAATACATTTAATATCCTTGCATCCAATCTTTGTCATTATACTTTCATAATACTCCCTTGAATACGCAGTTCTAACCATATCGCTTTGCACTGTCTTATTACTGCCGATAATTTTCTTCATTATATATTTAGCAATTGATATCGGATTAAAGATCAATCTTGGCACAATCGATTTGGAGAATGGGTATCCGGAAACAATTACCATAAACATGGCACCGCCCGGTTTAAGTAGTCTATATGATTCCTCCAGAACCGGTTTAGGATCTTCGAAATGTTCAAGGAGCCCAATATTATAAATGCAGTCAAAACTTTCATCCGGTAGTCCAGATTGACGAACATCTGCCAACACAAATTGAGGTAATGGAAGTGAACAATATTTAAAATATTGAGATGCTATATTAAATGCCTCAGGGGCAAGATCCAACATTGAAATATCTTTGTAACCGGCATTAGATAAATACATGGAGGTCGTACCTCTGCCAGACCCCTGCTCAAGAAAGGACTTATAATTTTTTTCTTTAACTATCCTGAGAAGGTCTTCGAAATAACATTTTTGCCAGAATTGCCTTAAATTCTTTGCAGCACCTCTGGTAAAAAGAAAATTCTCTTCAGAAAATTCATTTTCACCTAACTTCCAGATTTCGTTCCATTCCTTAAAATTTCCGGAATTAATATTTTCTGTTCCTTTACTCAATAATTAATATCTAACGTTGTAAATTTTCGTTAATAATTTTGCTATAAATGACCTAATCCCTGTATGTAACAATCTATAGAATGATCTTTTGTAATTATCACTAATAAACTCCTTTATCTCATTCCCTGTGTTTTCTTTGAGATTATTTTCTATTGATTGAATCTTATTACCTATGTGAAATGCATAATTATCAGATGTGGACAATCTCCAGAACCCGTTTAAATCGACATACTTGTCATAATTATTGTACTCCAGTCTCATCTTTTCATAAAAGACATATACTACTTTTTTGTGAATGTCTGAAAATAAAACATCCCTTCTGATCGTAACGGATTGATGACCGCACCCGATTAATACATTATACCCGTCCTTTTGCAAATAGAATTGGTAGTCCAATATTTCTTTTGGGATTCTTTCATCCTTAACCCCATAATGTTCCTCTGAAAAAATACCTGTATTAATTTCAATCGCTTTACTGTCGGATACTTTTCCTTTTTTTATCCTATTGAATGGAATCATATTATCAATAAGGCAGCAATCATTACAATATTTGTATAAAGTTGGATTTACAAGCGTTGATACTGCACCTGCTTTTGGGAATAAATGAAAAACCCGGAACATATTTTCTACCCATCCAGGCAAATAATATATATCTGCATCAGAAAAA
>CALGOI010000191.1 GCA_937959065.1 uncultured Ignavibacteriota bacterium
GTGTAAAATGTCTCGCCTGTCTTCGGGTCTTTTAGCTTAATTACCTCGCTGTCCAGCCCAAATGCAGTGTCAAGCGGATCAAGCGGTACGTTGAGCTGTTTTAATCGCTTACTGAATATTGCAGCGAGCAGACGTCCACCGGGCTCCCATAACTTATTCCATTTTGACCATATCTCAAAATCGTATGAGGATGTTTCGGCATAGAAACATATCACTTCCGGATCGAGCCGTTTAAAATCTTCTTCGGCTAGATTGTAATCTTTGAAATTTTCGACAAGTCCACGTTCTGTTTCACCGCGAACTACATCGAGTGAGAGGTCATTGGAAAGGCGGTAAATATACTCATCGGCAATTACACGCGGGCTGCCGGTAGGTCCGAGTATCCACTCATAATCTTTGAATTTCACTTTCTTCCCGGTGAGCTTAACCCATATCTGGGTAATCCAGTCGGGCAGGTATCCCCTCTTCTCACCGAGCCAGATCATCAGCCATTGGTGGGTTTCTTCTTAATTGCCTGTCCGATACCAATTGCAAGAAATGCGATCCAAACTATGTAAAATGTAAACATGTATGATAAATTAACCGTAGTAACAATGCTCAGAATTATGTGTACAATTAACGTAACAGTAAATCCAATTATACACATTACAAAGCTATTATTATTCATACGCTCTTCAGTTTAATTAACTTTATAATCGAAAAAATAAATAAACCGGTAAAAATAGTTATGTATAACACATTATACATAACGGGGACTTTATAAGTAACATTATACGCTCCTCCAAAGAAATCAAGTAAGTAGGTAACGATGATCTGTAATGAAATTAATAATAGAAACCACAGGATGACTTTTTTCATAAAATAAAATAATGAATCATTTACTTTTGCTCAATACTGTAAATCGTTACGGGCTTTATCTTTCCTTTAAGCATTATTTCACCCATGTTATTAACATTAAATTCATTTAAATCCAGTTCATCCTTCAAAAATTCAGAGATAAGGAGTTCTTTTCCAAACACGTTACACATGCTTTGTATCCTGGCTGTAGTATTTAAAACATCGCCATGGTAAGCTATCTCAGTTTTTACTTCACCAACCTCCGCAACAGTGACTTTACCGCAGTTTATCCCGGCTTTAAATTGAGGCACCAATCCGTAACTCTTTTCGTAGTACTCACTTCGTCTTAATAGTTGTTCCTTGTACGCAAAATAAAAGTGAATACAATTATCATCTATTAAACCGTTCTTAAGTTTCCACGTTATTACAGCTTCATCCCCTACGTACTGATATATCTCAGCATTATAATTCTTTACAAAATCAGTCAGGTCATAAAAACAATCCTGTATTAACCGGCTGAATTTGAAATGACCGAGTTTTTCTGCAATGGTTGTTGATGATTTTAGATCCAGGAACATGAATATACGTTCTTCTTCACGGGGTTTATGGTATCTGCCGGAGATAAACTTTATCAATATACCCGGTCCCATCTTACGGTTAATTAATTTGACCAGGTTAATAAAAAATATTACAACTAAACCATAAACAAGGATTGCAAAGAAAGTTTTCTCCGTATAAAATATTAGCAATTCAGAAAAAGCTTGTTGAAAAGGTTCTTTATTTAAGAGAGTATGAGTAGTTAAAAAAACTACTGAGATTGTTAGAAAAAACGTTAGCAGAAAAGAAAAGGTTTTTAAAGTTAAAACCACACCAAAGGACTTCTGTCTTATATTCTGACGGTTAAGAACATTATCAAGAATGCCTAAAATAGTCCCAACAATAATACCTCCAAAGAACGCATTAAAAGTAATCTCAGTAAATGAAATTGGTATTTGCGGTATTTTATCCATCTCCTCCAACCCAAAATATCTGAACAGGTTATATAAATTAAGAGCTACAATAAAACTTGCAATCATAAAGAAAATGTTTATCAGCTCTTCTTTTCTTTTATTTCTATTTATTTTCGGCATATTTTATCAATATTCAATATACTAATTGCTTTATAAAAAAGGAAACTTATCAATATATTATACTTTGAAAGTGTTTTAATTTATTAGTATTATATACCCTTATGGATAGGAATAAGATCAAATACAAAGCACAGTTATTTGGAATTCTAATACTTTCATGCTTTCTTTTTTCCTGTGAGGAATCCTCTGTTACAAATGATTGTATAAAGAGATGGGTATTGAATAATTTTCAAAATGTTACAATTAGTTTTGACGGCGGTGATATGGCGATGGCAAGCAGCAGTGTTACATTCGGTACTCCTACTACAATTCAATATGGTGATACTATTCAGGGAGATTTTGAGATCATTGTTGACTATGAATCATTTTTCTACTCCCCACCGGTGTTAGTTTTCTTTGTTTCATTGACAGCAAATGTACTGGAACCAAGTAATCCTAATAATTACATGACAACCGGGATTGGAACAGTTACTCCTGTCACCTCTAATAACGGTACGACACAGATTTTTGCTGCTGTTGATTCATCTGGTAGTGCCCCTAATACTTCAAATGGACAATATGTTCAGATTGGAGGAAACAATTCAGGACAGTTCAGAATCAGGCGAAGCGGTTCCTCGATTGAGGTAATTTCAATTTCCGGTACATTTGTAGCTCAAAGAAGTCTTAATGCATTTTATACAGCTCCTGTTGTGTTCGCAATACTTTACGGGTCAAATTTTCCGAATAATCCACCATTTTCAAGCTCTGTAAGGATAACAAGCTTTAGATATTTACAGGGCTCTACATTGGTAGATAATGATATATTTGACTGCAATTCGTTACAGTAATTAATTTTCACGCATATAATTTAATTGCCATAATAAATTCCACGTACTTCCTCCGTCAGTTGAATTTTCCCAGTCCCAGGTAAATTGTTTTTCACTTATGTTATAGAAGACCATTCTTTGTATAATTACTTTGCCGGATTTATCAGTAATGCTCCTTGATAGGATCATCTTATCTCCATCCATTCCACCGGTGAAATTCATATACCCTCCTGAATTATCAACCCATGTCTGCTCCCAGTATCCTTTTGTAGGATTGTAAACAGAAAAGCTTCTTCCTGTAAATGATCCATCCTCAGTTGAAAAATCCTCCTCGATCACACATCCGCCAAGTATTTTATTAATTTTATTCCTCCCGGTCTGTGTTTTCCCTTCACTATCTTTCCAGCTCAGATTCCAATCACCAAGCCAAAAATCAAATTCTGATGCCTCAGGATCAGAACACTGTGTTTGGTTTTGTGCACTGACTGTCCCTGTTATTGCATTTAAAACTATTACAATCGTCATTATGAATTTCATAATATTTTTTTTGATTAAACGAATGGGCATTGGCTTGCAGGTAGAATAAAGGACACCCTCTGAACCTTATTCCATTTTCCTTTAAGCCAATTGCCTCACCCGCAAAGGCACAATTATTTAACCAGAACCATCTTTCTTGAACTTATATAATTACCCGATACCATCTTGTAAAAATAAACTCCTGATGACACACTAACACCGTTATCATCATGTCCTTCCCATGTGACTACCTTGCTGCCCGGTTCGAGAACTTCATTTACCAAAGTTGTAACTTCCTTACCGAGCATATCATATACTTTAATTGTAACCAACCCTCTTTGTTTCACATCAAATTTGATATTAGTTGATGGGTTAAAAGGATTCGGATAGTTTTGATAAAGCTCAAAATTATCCGGAATTATATTAGAAATGCTTTCAACACCGACCGGATCAAGTGACAAACCTTCAATTGCATTATAAAATGAGTTAATTGTAACCCCTGTATATACATCCACTATACCGCTCGGCCATCTGATTTCAAGTGAATCGATTATTGTTGCATTTCCAAATCCGAAATGGATACTTAAAGAATTCTGGGAATTGAATGAGTTTTGTGCAGACACCTGCCTTATTTGCCAGACCGGAGACCCGTTTATATTGGCTTTAGTTCTAACTATGGTTCCGATAGCGGATACATTTGAACCGCTGGAAGGTCCAATACCTTCACACGTTATATTTACCCGGCTATTGCCATTAGAATTTGTATTCATAAATAATCCTTTAGCCGAAGTCGATCCAATTATAAATACATCCATATCTCCGTCTTTATCAAAATCACCTGCTGTAGCTCCGTAGTTACCACCTGACATGACAGATATCTGTGTTGTATCTACTCTTGCAAATGTTCCGTTACCCTTATTATTATAGTAATAACATCTTTGTCCTCCATCCCTTGTAACAAGACAGTCTTCATCACCATCATTATCAAAATCAACCCATATATTAGATAGAAACAAGCCCGGGTCATCTACAATGCTTCCAACCTCATTTGTGTCCATTCTCCTAAAGTAGTAATTACCTTCATTACGATACAAATTGTTTCGTATTGCATTAGAATAATTTGTTACAAATCCGTCAAGGTCTCCGTCAGTATCATAATCAACCCAGTTCCATACCTGCCCGTCAACAATATCTGTTCCCAATGCCCCTGTATCTATCCTTTCAAAATAAGCGGTACCTGTTTCTTTTAAAAAGTTGTGGTATAGATAATCTCTTGCCCCTGATCCGTTTGCCGGACCGCTTCCAATAAAGAGATCTATATCCCCGTCCAGATCATAGTCATACCATGTTGGAACGGTAAAAGGTGCCGTTGTATCTGTAATCACCGAAGTATCAACCAGGGTAAATGTTCCGTCCCCATTATTATTGAATAGTCGGTTAGGATTAGATATTCCAGCAAAGTTGAATGCTGCGGCAAGTATCAGGTCTACAAATCCATCATTGTCATAATCCCCCCAAGCACATCCCCATGCTTTATTATTGATACTGTCTCCAATATCACCCGTCAAAATCTTTGTAAACATACTACCGTCATTTCTGTATAAAAAAGATCCTGAATTAAATGCACCCGATATAAAACAGTCAATATCACCGTCATTATCATAATCTGCCCATGTGTTTCCAAATGAATTACCCTGATTTGTAATCACATTTGAAAGTATCGAGAATATATTGCCCGGATGACCTACAAAAATATCACTTCCCCTATTCCAGAATAAATCGAGACGACCGTCTCCATTAAAATCGATCCAGCTGGCTCCCATATATGATCCTGATGGGCTCCCGGTTGATACTATCGGATTTGAAGCGTCAGTAATTTTTATAAAATTTTGAGTGAAACCTGTGGATACTAAAATGAAAAAAATGATGAGAGCTTTTACAAAAATTGTAGGGGTGTTCATATTAATTAGATTAGTTTAACAAAATCCTATACAAATATGGAGACACCCAATCTTTACTGCTTGGTGAAAATTGACTTTTTTGGTGGGATTTTACTTAACCGGATAAGAGCCCGGCAATA
>CALGOI010000192.1 GCA_937959065.1 uncultured Ignavibacteriota bacterium
TCTTTACCGTAAGACTGGAATATCTGCGGAAGGACTACATAGCTGGTTGAAATTGCTGAATTCTTGAAAATATTTCTGATAATGAATCCAAAATCTATAAACATTCCCGAGCCGGTACCACCGCTGACGGAGGTTATCACATAAACATTTATCTTGTCCGTATTAACATTCTTAATCTTATGTTTATCTTTGACAAGGTTTATAGATCTGGAGTCGGTAATTCTGGATTTAGCTGATGTAAGTTTACTAACTATCTCATCAAAATTATGATAAAGAGCGAGTCTGGCAGCCGGTCTTATTTGCCCCGCCCCGGTATTCATTGTTCCCAGTTTACCTATTTCTCCTGTGGTGTTGAGCCACTGTTTTATATGCGGAACGTCGTGAATCTTATGAATATAATCTGAAGGGTTAACAGGATTAAATATCTTTTCGGACGGCTGAAACTCAATGTCGTTTATCAGGTAATCGCGTTCTCTTGCAAGTCCGCCTTCCTCGGTCGGAGCGTTATCCGTATCAATATACATGTAAGAAATAATAGGGAAGTCATTGATCGAGCCGTATTTTTCGACAAATTGTCTTCTGAGGCGAAGTAAAACTTCCTTCCCTGTACCTCCGAGGCCAATTATTATTGTAGGCATGAATTCCTGAGTCTTAAACTCAAGAATGCCTTTATCTTCAGTTGTTAGACTGATGTTTGATTCAGGTGAAAACTTCTTTGTATTTTGAGGAAAATCTGACATAGTATCATCTCCTTGGTAAAATTAGTTCTATCACTAAAGTATGAAAATCCATTTAGATTTCCACAATACTTTCCCCTCCGTCGATCCCGATAATATTGCCTGTTACCCAGTGAGAATCACGTTTGTAATTGTCAATAACAAAGTCGGCAACATCTTTCGGATCGGTTAATATATGCATGGGGTTTCTCTGGACAGCATTTTCGATAATCTTGTCAGCATTAGGAATCCTTTGAAGAGCAGGAGTATCGGTGACACCGGCTTTTAGAGCATTCACTGCGATACCTTTGGGTGCAAGCTCCATAGCCAGCTGTCTGACAAAAGATTCAAGACTTGCTTTGGCTGCGGATACAGCACCGTAAAACTGAATTTGTCTTTGACCGCCTGATGATGTCATTGCATAGATCTTCCCGCCTTTACTCATTAAACCGTTTGAGACTACTCCCTGAGCCCAGTACACAAGACTGCATGCCATTACATCCAGCGTCATATTGATCTGTTTCTGGGTTATCATTTTAGACGGGTCATCATCGATAAAATTTACCAAAGTACCAAAAGCAAGAGAGTGAACAAGTACTTTGATAGATGGATTATCTTTACCCTGAAAAATTTCGTTTTTTATCTTATCCAGTATGAGAGATCTTTTCTCATCATCTGCAGCATTCATGTTATAAAAATGTGCTTCGACTCCTTCTGCTTTTATATCGGATATCAATTGTTCTACACCGGGCATCGTACTTGCTCTATCAAGATGAACTCCAATTATATTTACTCCGTCTTTTGCGAGAGATAACGCTATAGCCTTACCAAAGCCGCTCGATGCTCCTAATATCAGTGCATACTTTGTGTCCATAAAAAGTGGATTAGAATTAGATTATTAAGTATATGAAAATATTAAAATCGTAATAAAATAGAAATAAATAAACCTATTTACTTTTCAATGAGATAATAAGCATTACAAGCGCAACTATAAAAAGGAAGATCATTGTGACCATAAATTCCGCAGCGCTCCAAAAATCTGCAACAACACCCCAAATGATGAAAATCCATATTATGCTAACCACGAAGAATAAATTCCATGACAATAAGCTGGATTGACGTGTGCTTCGGCTTCTGTGGAATGTTTTGAAAAGCATAATAACAAAAATATAAAAGAACAGCGCT
This sequence comes from uncultured Ignavibacteriota bacterium, assembly GCA_937959065.1. Classification (GTDB taxonomy): domain Bacteria; phylum Bacteroidota; class Ignavibacteria; order Tepidaquicellales; family Tepidaquicellaceae; genus JAEYVS01. The sequence continues at coordinate 1,902 of CALGOI010000192.1, forward strand.
AACCCTATAACGCTAAGTAATATATAAAGGAACAACTTAAAATTAGTGAGCTTATTCTCTGTAACCTGTTCAATTAATGCTGAATCTACGAGTTGAGTCATATCGATAGTAATCTGTTGAGTATCGGTGTTTATCAGGGATCCTGCAGTATCTATTTGTAAAGTATTCTTAGAGGTATCCGTTGTTTGACCGCTGGATTTCCCGGTGTCAATCTTTATTGTGTCTTTACCTTTCTGGGAAACAGCATTACCCGCAAAGGTAAGTATGATCAGAGTGATGTATAATAGTCTTTTCATCTTACTTAGTTCTCATTTTCTCGATAAATGAAGTATCGTAATTATTGCTTTTGAACTTACTGTCCTTCATTATCTGTTGATGAAACGGAATAGTTGTTTTTACACCTTCTATTATGAATTCATCCAGTGCTCTGGACATTTTTTTAATGGCTTCATCTCTGTCCTTCCCGACAGCGATGAGCTTCCCGATCATTGAATCATAGAACGGGGGAATGCTGTATCCCGCATAACAGTGGGTATCAACCCTTATGCCGTGACCGCCCGGCGTATGAAATGCAGTAACTAAACCCGGTGAAGGTCTGAAATTATTGTCAGGGTCTTCAGCGTTTATACGGCATTCGATCGCGTGCCCTGTAAATTCAATTTCCTTTTTCTTAATCTCCTGTCCTTCCGCAATCTTGATTTGTGCCTGAATGAGATCGAAACCTGTTATTTCCTCGGTTACAGGGTGTTCAACCTGGATACGTGTATTCATTTCCATAAAGTAGAAGTTCTTATGCTTGTCCACGAGGAATTCGATGGTTCCGGCGCCAAGATAATTAACGCTCTTTGCGCCTAATATTGCCGCTTCACCCATTCGCTGCCTTAGGTCTTCATCGACAATAGGGGAGGGTGACTCCTCGATCAGTTTTTGATGTCTTCTCTGTACGGAACAGTCTCTTTCGCCGAGGTGTATTATATTACCAAACTTATCTCCAATTATCTGTATTTCGACGTGTCGCGGATTTTCAACAAATTTTTCTATATACACATCTGAATTAGCGAATGAAACTTCGGCTTCGGTTTTAGCTGTCCGGAAAGCTTTTTCGAGTTCGTCCATACTTCTGACAATTCGCATCCCTTTCCCACCGCCTCCGGCTGATGCTTTTATCATAATAGGGCAGCCGATTTCTTCAGCCAGTTTCCTAGCTTCCTCAACAGTCTCAACAGTTCCGTCGCTGCCGGGGACCACAGGTACACCTGCATTTTTCATCGTATCCTTAGCAAATGATTTATTACCCATTGCTGTAATCATCTGTGCTTCAGGTCCGATAAAAGTAATCTTTGATTCTTTGCAGATATCGGCGAACTCAGCATTTTCCGCCAGAAAGCCATATCCCGGATGAATTGCATCAGCGTCAGTTATCTCTGCTGCAGCGATTATTCTCGGTATGTTAAGGTAACTTTCCTTAGAAGGACCGGGTCCGATACAAACTGCTTCATCCGCGAAAGTAACGTGAAGAGAGTGCATATCAGCCTCTGAGTAGACCGCAACAGTTTTTATATCCATTTCGCGGCAAGTCCGGATAATCCTGAGAGCAATCTCACCGCGGTTGGCAATTAATATTTTATTTATTTTCTTCAATTGATGAGTATTGGTGAATGAGAGTTAGAATTATCAGCTTAGCTCGATCAAAAAGAGCGGTTGATTATATTCAACTGCCTGGGCATTCTCAACAAGAATCTTTACAACTTTCCCGGAAACTTCTGATTCGATCTCGTTCATAAGTTTCATAGCTTCGACAATACAAAGGACCGATCCCTGGCTGATAGTATCTCCTACATTGACGTATGCATCAGCATCCGGTGAAGGCGACCGGTAAAATGTACCCACCATTGGTGATTTTACTTCATATACATTCGACGGTATTGAATCGCCCGGTGTTTCGGTTTTCGTTTCCTGTTTTTGCTCTTGTTTTGCTTCGGTTTGAGGAGCTAAAGCCATAGCCGGGTTTGACGGAGCAGTTGCAGGAATGTGCTGAATAGGTACACCTACATTTGTATATTTGGATAAATGAAGGCGCATTCCTTCTTCTTCTATCTCCAATTCGCTCAATTCACTTGAGTCAAAAACCTTAATAATCTTTTTTAAGTAATTTAGATCCATTGTATTAATATTTAAGTTGGATGGATGCGGTTAAGATTTAACCCTTTCTATATAATCACCGGTCCTGACGTCAACTTTGATCATTTCACCTTCTTCGATGAATAAAGGTGCATTGACGTTAGCGCCAGTTTCAACTATAACTACTTTTGTCGCGCCGGTAGCAGTATTACCTTTAACAGCGGGAGGCGCTTCGGTTACTTTTAATTCTACGTGTGGAGGTAGTTCAAGGTTCAGAGGTTTCCCGTCATGAAAAACTATTTGCGCGGTTTGCCCTTCTTTCATAAATTCACCCTGCTTTCCTACTACGTCATTTGGAATATTTATCTGTTCGTATGATTCCATATCCATAAACTGGTAATCATCGCCGTCTTTATACAAATATTGATAATCCTTAGTTTCGAGTCTAACTATTTCAACAGATTCATTTGGTCTGAACCTGTTTTCTATCATTTTACCATTCTTAAGATTTTTCATCTTAGCCTGGTAAAATGCTCTTAAATTTCCGGGTGTCCTGTGAGCAAGTTCAACTAACTGATGCAGCTCGTTATTAAACATTATAACATTACCGGTTTTCAATTGCGATGCTTCTGCCATAAAATTTAATAAAAATTGATAATTTTTGGTTAAAATTGGTGAAAAACATACTAAAATACTCAATAAATGGCTCAAAATCAATTTAACAATTATTCGTAAAAGCGGATTTTTCAAGTGGAATAATTTTACAGCAATTTATAAATATTCTCGTTTTAGTATCAGTTCCGGTAATGTTTTTTCAGTAGTTTTCATGGTATTGTAATTTTTTTAAATTTTTTTACTTTTTTATTGTTCTTACGAACCAAGATGACAAATATAGTCCGTATAAATATTTCTATCAAATGAATAAAGGTTATATACGTATATAACCTTTTTCCAAAATATAATCCTGATTAATGTGAATCTATTTTACATTGTAAATCAAGCGTTATTTGATTAATTTTCGTAATTCCAATAAAAATTCACGTAAAATTTTAAATTATTAGATTTATGGCAATTAAAGTCGGGATTAACGGTTTCGGACGTATTGGCCGATTGGTTTTCAGAAGGATGAAGGAATTAGGCGGATTCGACGTGGTAGCTATAAATGATCTTACCGATGCAAAGACATTAACGCATTTATTGAAGTATGATTCTGTTCACGGGAAATTCCCCGGTGAAGTAAAGGGAAGTGAAAATGGTTTTACCGTAGATGGAGACGAAGTTTTAATAACAGCTGAGAGAGACCCGAGCCAGTTAAAATGGGGTGAGTTAGGGGCCGACATAGTGATCGAATCTACAGGTGTATTTACTAACAGTGAAAAGCTTAAAATGCATAAAGACGCCGGTGCTAAGAAAGTACTTTTAACCGCTCCGTCAAAAGATGACCTGGATGCGATGATAGTTCTCGGTGTGAATGATGATGCATTGAAGGCTGAGCATACTATGATATCTAATGCTTCATGTACAACTAACTGTTTAGCTCCTATGGTGAAGGTACTGGACGACGCATTCGGAATCGAGAAAGGATTCATGACAACGGTTCATTCATACACTAATGACCAGGCATTGCTCGACCAGCCACATAAGGATCTTAGAAGAGCAAGAGCAGGCGCAATAAACATTATCCCGACAACGACCGGCGCCGCAAAGGCAGTAGGAAAAGTATTACCGCACCTTAATGGTAAACTTGACGGTTTCTCACTAAGAGTACCTACACCGGACGGATCTATTACGGATTTTGTTTGTAATCTGAAGAAAGATGTTACGAAGGAAGAGATCAACGAAGCATTTAAGTTCGCTTCAGAAGGCGCACTAAATGGAATCCTTGAATATACTGAGGATCCTATAGTTTCGACCGATATAGTCGGAAATGACCACTCCTGTATATTTGATTCATTATCAACTATGGCAAATGGGAACCTGGTGAAAGTGGTCGGATGGTATGATAACGAATGGGGTTACAGCTGCAGGGTTGTGGACCTTACGAAGAAGTTCGCGGCAATGTAATTAAGCAATTGTAAGAATAAATAAAACACCCGCTTAAAGCGCGTTTTCTTATAACCTGGTTGAGGCGTCGGCCAGCTTC
>CALGOI010000193.1 GCA_937959065.1 uncultured Ignavibacteriota bacterium
GAGGGGGTTATAGGTTCGAGTCCTTTATCGCCCACAAAACAATCCGGCCGTTCGATTTTATTCATTTGTTTCGGACACTTTTCATGAAGAATTTCTTCGCCGAATGAAGAATTATATCATTTTTGCCGCTTCTATTCTCGCCGTATTTGCGATCAATTTCTTTTCCGACCAGATTGACCCGTACTATTTCACGGTTCTTATCTTTATCGGCATTAATATAATTCTTGCCACCAGCTTAAATTTAATCAACGGTTACACAGGACAGTTTTCACTTGGCCATGCCGGCTTCATGGCGATAGGCGCTTATACTTCAGCCTGTATCTATTGTTATTTCGCTCCCTTTTTCATAAATACATTTGGACAAAGCACACTCGGCAGTACTGTCACTTTTACAATTATGCTGATCATTGGCGGAGTATCAGCCGCTATTGTCGGTTTGATAGTTGGTATTCCTTCGTTGAGATTGAAAGGGGATTACCTTGCAATCGTAACTCTCGGATTCAGCGAGATAATCCGGGTCATCATTCAGGGTGTCGACCTAATTGGCGGAGCGCAGGGATTCAGAGGTGTGTATATTTATGAGAACGGAACGAAAAGCCTGAACATGGTACCGGAATTAACCGGGATGCCGAACCAGTTTTACGCGATCCAGGAATTCACAAGCTTCTTCTGGGTTTATTTCCTCGCTATCGTTTGTATCTTTGTTATATGGAATCTTGTGCATTCTACTTACGGCAGAGGATTCCTCGCGGTCAAGGATGATGAAGTAGCAGCAGAAGCGATGGGTGTGAATACAACAAAGTTCAAGGTAACCGCCTTTGTAACAGGCGCTTTCTTCGCGGGGATTGCGGGTACATTGTTCGCGTTTTTCAATGAGTACATTAACCCGGAAGATTTTAACTTCCTCCGCTCGGTAGAGATAGTGGTTATGGTTATACTTGGCGGTATGGGAAGCATGATAGGTGTTATAATCGCTGCAATTGTTCTTACTATACTACCGGAACTATTGAGGGAAGTGGCTGAATACAGGATGATAATATACGCGCTACTACTTATAATAATGATGCTGTTGAGACCGCAGGGATTATTTGGAATTAAGATAAAACCGAAAAAGAAAACGGATAAGGAGAACGATGTCGAAATTACTTGAGATAAATAACGTTACTATGCGTTTCGGCGGACTGACCTGCGTGGATAGATTAAATACCCACGTTGGTGAAGGCGAGCTTATCGGTATGATCGGTCCTAACGGCGCGGGTAAAACCACCGTTTTCAATATGATTACCGGGGTGTATGAACCGACAGAGGGAAATATTCACTTCGACGGCACGAGCGTAGTCGGTAAAAAACCGTTCGAGATATCCGCCATGGGGATCAGCCGGACATTCCAGAATATCCGTTTATTCCCGACATTGTCTTTGAGAGATAACATCCGTGTCTCATTTGGTAAAGATATCAAAGCCGGTTACTTCAGCTCGATAATTAGACCGGGATTCTTTTATAAAGAAGAAAAAGAGATCGATAAAAAGATAGAATCACTGCTCGAAATGTTCGACCTGCTGGATGATGCCGATGAATATTCCAGCTCCCTGCCCTATGGTGAGCAGAGGAAACTTGAAATAGTGAGAGCACTGGCTACTTCACCAAAGCTCCTCCTGCTGGATGAGCCTGCAGCCGGAATGAATCCTGTCGAGAAAGTCGACCTGATGAACCTCATTAAAGAAGTAAAAGACAAGTTTAAATTATCAATTCTCCTTATCGAGCACGATATGCAGGTGGTAATGGGAATTTGCGAAAGGATATTCGTACTGGATTACGGAGAGAAGATAGCAGAAGGTCTGCCGCAGGAAATCCAGAAAGACCCGAAAGTGATCGAAGCGTATCTCG
>CALGOI010000194.1 GCA_937959065.1 uncultured Ignavibacteriota bacterium
TCATTACCTCCGCCAACAACAAGCCCGTTAAGACGTGCTATTGTGGGTTTACCAAGATTTCTCATTAGTTCGTGTAACGCAATAAACTCTGCCATCCATTTATAATAATCGGTAGGATTTCCGAGGAAGTATTTCTCCTGCTCCTCCAGATCAGCACCTGTAGAAAATGCTCTTTTCCCGGCACCGGTGAGTACAACCACGGCAATATCGTCATCCCAGGAAGAATCTTTAAATGCAGTGATTAGTTCACGGATAGTTTCAAGATCAACGCAATTGAGTTTTGCTTCCCTGTTAATGGTTATCGTAGCCTTATAGTCCGACTTATCGTAAATGATGTTTTCGAAATTCTGGTCTTCTTTTATGAATGATTTATATTTTTCTGACATAATTTTGTTTTATTTTTAATTAAAATAAAAATATTAAACTTTTTTTTTAAAACATAATGAAGTACTACTGTTATATGATTGCAATTGGTAATTTAAAGATGAAAATTGATAATAAACTTAGATAAAAAATAGAATGGCAAAAATAATTGGCGCAATCAATATGACGGTCGATGGATATTGCGACCACACGTCTGGGATTGCTGATGATGAAATTCATCAACACTACAGCGAATTATTAAGAGAATCCGGTGCAGTGCTGTATGGAAGGATCACTTATAAGCTTATGGAATACTGGATAGATGTTTTCCATAACCCCACCGGTAATAAAGCAACAGATGACTTTTCTGTAGTTATAAACAAGATTCCTAAAATTGTATTTTCTAACACTTTGAAAAATGTTGGATGGGAAACCGCGAAGCTGGAAAAAAGGAATTTTAAAGATGTCGTTTCAGAGCTTAAGCAGCAACCTGGTAAAGACATCTTAGTGGGCAGCCGGAGTTTGATTATTGAGTGTCTGAATCTTAATTTATTGGAAGAATTTCAACTATGTGTTCATCCTATTATCGCCGGAAATGGTCTTTCATTATTTGAAAACATAAACCAAAAGATTAGTCTTGATCTATTAAAGACTAAAACATTCGAATGCGGAGCGGTTTTGCATTATTATAAACCTTAATAAGTGGATGTTAGAGAAATTTATTATAACTTCTTTAGCTTTGAAAGAAAATCTTTTTGAATGGATTCTGCTTCTTTTTCAGTGCGTGCTTCGGTGATTATTCGAATAATAGGTTCGGTATTGGATTTTCTGAGATGTATCCAGTAATCGGGAAAATTGAGCTTTACTCCGTCACCAAGTGTTATTTTACAGTCTTGTTTCTTATACTCACCAATTACCTTCTTCAGTATTAAGTCCGGATCTTTTACATTCTCCAATTTGCCCTTCGTAATGTGATACTGCGGCAGGTCCTTTTTATAATCACTGACCTTCCCATTGTATGCCGCAAACTCGGATAGCACAAGCGCTATACCAACGAGTGAATCCCTTCCATAATGCAGCACTGGAAGTATCACTCCCCCGCTTCCCTCACCTCCTACTACTGAACCATTTCCCAGCATCTTCTTCACAACGTTAATCTCACCGACCGGGCTCCTGTAAGTCTTACCCCCATAACCTGACACAACATCATCAACAGCCCGGGTTGTTGAAAGATTTACCGTTGCGGCTTTTGTTTTTCCCTTAGGATGTCTCATTATATAGTTAACAACCGTTGTAATTGTATTTTCCTCGCCAAATGGTTTCCCTTTGTCAGTGATCAATACAAGCCTGTCAGCATCCGGGTCCACGGATATCCCGAGGTCTGCTTTATGAGACTTTACCGCTTTGCAAAGGGATTTCAGGTTATGAGGCAGAGGTTCAGGCATATGCGGAAATACCCCGCTGCCGTCACAATACAATGGAATAACTTTACATCCTAACTTCTTCAATAGTTTAGGCACTATATACGAACCCGAAGCATTAACTGCATCTACTACAACCTTAAATTTTTTCCTGCGGATCTTTTTTACATCGACAAGTTTTAATTTGCACACCATTTCGATGTGTCTGTCATTCCATAGCGATTCCTCTTCAACCCCCCCGATATTATCAATATCGGCATATTTAAAATTACCTTTTTCAGCAATAGTGAGAAATCTATTCACTTGCGAAGAATCGAGGAAAGTACCGTCGGGATTTAAAAATTTTAACCCGTTCCATATCTGCGGATTATGTGAAGCTGTTATGGAGATTCCCCCGGATGCTCCGGTTCCTTCTGTTGCTAACTGAACCGTTGGTGTTGGAGCTATTCCAATATTTACTACTTTAAATCCGCACATACGAAGAGTTGACACCACAATATCTTCGACGATATCGCCGTGTAATCTTCCGTCACGCCCTACAACTATCTCGAGTGATTTAGTATTACGCTTACAGTATTGCGCGAAAGCGGATGTGTACTTAATGATATTTTCGGGTGTCAAAGAGTCGCCGGTAATTCCTCGTACTCCTGATACTGATGCTATGATGGGGGGCACGGTAATTCCTTTTAAATATGTTTTTCCAATTCTTTTAACTGCTCTATGGTATTTACTCCGGTTATCTCAAGTTTATTCTCAACAGGGTATGCGCCTACTTTTTTCTTATTCTCTCTAAGGTACTTAAAAATATCCGTCAGGTAATATTCCCCCTGCGCATTATCATCACTAAGATTGTCCAAAGCTTCTAGTAAATACTTGCTGTCTATGAGATAAATACCTGAGTTGATCTCTTTTATCTGTTTCTGTATCTCGGTTGCGTCTTTCTCTTCGACAATTTCTGTTACATCCATATTAATATCCCGCACTACCCTGCCATACCCGTGCGGGTCATCAAAAAGCGCAGAGATCATACTGGCACTATTTGCATTCTCATAATGGAACTCAAGAAACTCTGATATAGTCTCCGGTTTTAACAGCGGGACGTCACCGGATAGTATCAGTACATCACCTTTAAAATCATTTAGAAACTCCTTAGCCTGCATAACCGCATGGCCTGTACCAAGCTGTTCGTCCTGGTGAGCAAACACGATCTTGTCCATGCTGTTGGGAAATTCCTCCTCGATAAAAGCCATCACGGACTCTTTTTTATAGCCAACAACGACCACAATCAGGTCAGAGCTTATCTCAAGAGCAAGTTCGATAACGTACTGGATCATTGGCTGATCTTTCAGCTCAAACATTACTTTGGATTTACCCGGATCTTTCATGCGGGTGCCTTTTCCCGCAGCTAATATTACTGTTGCTAATTGTCTGGAAGCGTACATAAAATAAGAAATCCCGGTTGAATACGGGATTAATGTACTAATAGTATTTTATAATAAAAACTTACAACGTTATGACTAAACCTCGATGACTTCCGGTTCTTTTGCAATGATCCTGTTCTTTTCATCTACGAATACCACCTTTGGCTTAAAGTCTTTTAACTCCTCGTCTGAAAATGTACCGTAAGATATCAATATCACCCTGTCACCTGTCATCCCCAATCTCGCGGCTGCTCCGTTAAGGCAAAGCACACCTGAATTCCTTTCACCCTCTATCAAATATGTTTCAAACCTGTTTCCGTTATTTATATTAACAACCTGTATCTTTTCGTAAGGAAGAAGGTTAGCCTCCTCCATAAGCGCGACATCCAGCGTCAGGCTTCCTTCATAATGAAGCTCAGCCTGTGTAATCGTGGCTCTGTGTATCTTGGATTTACACATAAACCTGTTCATTTCCGGTTTTCCTCTGTATTAAGTTTTATTAAATAATATGTTATCTATTAATCTTGTGCTCCCGAACTTAACCGCAAGGGAGATCAAAACTTCACCTTTATAAACACTTATATTTATAATATCGTTTAGGTTCGTATTATCGGTAATGGCAATGTATTGTATCGAACCCATCGGAGCCTGTGTAGAAATGTATCTCGAAATATACTCGATCACCTCGGCTGAATTCTTTACTCTACCGCTTAAGACCAGGTTTTTTGCTTCGTTAAGCGCCATGCTTATTTCAGCTGCCTGTGTTATATGTACGGATTCAAGATATGAATTTCTTGAGCTCATTGCAAGACCGCTCTGCTCCCTCACCGTTTCGCAGACAACGATTTCTGTGTCGAAATTAAGGTCGTCAGTCATTTTCTTTAGAACGATAACCTGCTGTGCATCCTTTTGTCCAAAATAGGCTTTATGCGGTTTGGTTATATTAAACAATTTAAGAACGATGGTCGCAACTCCCGTAAAATGACCCGGTCTGTATTTACCCTCCAGCTTATCCGAAATCTCTGAAACAATTACTTTTGTCAAATGACCGTCTTTATACATATGATCAGGCTTAAAAATATAATCAACACCGGCTTGCTCACACATTACATAATCCCTTTCAAAATCCCTCGGGTACTTATCGAGGTCTTCACCCGGGAGGAACTGGGTTGGGTTTACATAAATGCTTACTATGACTTTATCGTTCTCCGAGCGGGCTTTATTAATAAGTGAAACGTGTCCCCTGTGAAGGTATCCCATAGTAGGAACGAAGCCGATTGACTTACCGCGGCATCTTAAAAAATCCGAAATCTCCTGCATTGACCGGGAATCCTGTATTACCTTCATCTTACAGCTAACTTATGAAATAAGGTTTAATATCTGGTTGATCTTAGCGCGAAGATCCTTTCTTTCAACTATTGTATCTATAAAACCGTGTTCCTGTAAAAACTCCGACCGCTGAAATCCTTTCGGCAGATCCTTTCCTGTTGCCTGCTTGATAACTCTCGGACCCGCGAAACCGATCAATGCCTGCGGCTCCGCTATATTTATGTCGCCGAGCATGGCATATGATGCAGTTACACCGCCGGTTGTTGGATCGACGAGAACCGAAAGATAAGGGATCTTTTCATCAGCAAGTTTGGCGAGACGTGCGCTGATCTTTGCCATCTGCATAAGTGAAAGCGCGCCTTCCATCATTCTTGCTCCGCTGCTCGAGGAGATTATGATCAACGGGCTCTTGCTTTTAATTGCTTTGTCTACGGCGCGGCTTATTTTTTCACCAACAACACTGCCCATGCTTCCGCCGATGAATTTAAAATCCATGCACGCAATTACAATTTCACGTCCCTCTATCTTTCCTGTACCCGTGCGCACAGCATCGAAAAGATCTGTAGAGTCTATCGATGATTTTATTCTCTCTTTGTATTCTTTGGTGTCTTTGAATCCGAGAGGATCAGTCGAAGTCATTTTCCTGTCCATTTCCTTGAATGATTTCTCATCCAGGAGAATGGCAAAATACTCTTCGCTTCCGATTCTGAAGTGATGTCCGCATTTCAGACAGACGTAAAGATTTGCTTCCCATTGTTTCTTATGCATCAACTCGCTGCAATTGGGGCATTTCACCCATTGTCCGCCGGGAACATCTTTTTTTGGGGAGTCCGTGGAAATATTCTCCCTGGACCTAGTAAACCAAGCCATTACTTTCTTTTCTCCTTAGTTCTGTTTAGCGTGAAATTCCTGCATGTAATAAGGTTCTGCGCTCGTAATATCTGTAAAATCATCTCTTTCTATATATAGTCCTGTGAGCGCTAATTGAGATTCTATGCCGGAGTATCCGCTAACATCTATTATACTAACATCTTCAATTTTTTCACTAAAATCAATCTTTTCATTTATGACTATTTCTTTATAGTCTTTTGCTATATCAGCGATGCCTCCTGTACCGTAATCGGTATTTCGTTCTAGTTTACCACTGTTAGAATATCCCGCGAAATAAAATTCGCCTGTTCTCATTCCGGAGAATATCACTGCAGCGAATTGACCGGCTGAATTGTGCATATTTGCTAAAATATCGAGAGTCGGGATCTGTACTAATTTCGCTCCAAGAGTAAAACAAACTGCCTTAGCTATGACAGAGCCAATCCTGAGCCCGGTGAAAGAACCCGGTCCGTTGGATAAACTTACAACATCTGTTTGAGAAAAATCCAGACCTCTTTCTTCAAAATCATTCTTTAATTCGAACAACAATGCGTCAGCATTTCTGTTTACTTCCAATTTCTTTTGAAAGACCAACTCACCATTTGTTACAAAACCATAAGCAGCTGTCTTTGATGAACAATCGAGAAGCAGTACATTCATTTCGCGAAAGTTACTCAAATGTTATCACCCTTTCATTTTCATTATTCCCGTGTTCGAAAGAGACCGTCTTAAGATCTCTGCCAAGATATTTTTCCATTAGTTCACTCCACTCTACCAGCACAATACCCGAATTCAAATAATTATCCATTCCAAGTGAATCCAGGTCTTCCGGTTTATTCAGCCTGTATAAATCAAGATGGTAAATTTTTATAAGATCACCATCTGATGTGTTTCCTTCATATTCATTAACAATAATAAACGTGGGGCTATTAACATCATCTATTATTCCTAAGTACTCGCATATCCCTTTCACGAACTGCGTCTTACCGCTACCGAGTTCACCCTTCAGCCCGACAATATCTCCGGGCTTTAAATCGCCGGCAAATTCACTGCCGAGAGAGCGTGTCTCTTCGGGGCTATTGCTTATTACTTTTTTCACGAGCGGGATTCGAGCGTTATAACAGGTAATATCATTTCCTCAAGTGAGATACCGCCATGCTGGAAAGTATCGTTATACATATTCAGGTACTTATGATAATCCGTCGGGTACACGAAGTAATAGTCGTCTTTGGCTATTATGTAATTCACCATTCCGTTACGGAGGGGAAGTTTATACCTGCCGGGATTTCCAATGTGCATACAGTGCTTAGCATCGGCGTTTACGTTCCTTCCGTATTTATATCTCAGGTTAGGCGATGAGTCCCTGTCGCCAAGGGCTTTTACGCCGTGCAGACATCTTATGCTTCCGTGATCGGTAGTGATTATTATCTTCACATCCGGTTTACCGGCAAGCTTCCTCAGCATTCCAAAGAATGACGAGTGCTCGAACCAGGACGCGGTCAGCGATCTGAAAGCGGATTCATCTGGAGCAATCTCTTTCAATATAGCATAGTCACTTCGCGAGTGAACTATCATATCAAGGAAATTAATCACAACAGTATTCAGATGGCTTTCGGAGAAAGAAATAATCTTGTTCTCTATTCCCCGGCTGAAATCCGAGTCCATTATTTTTGTATAACGAAGGTCGTTGCGAAGTTTAATTCTTCTTCTTTCGAGCAGTTTAGTAAGAAGCTCTTTCTCGTTCATGTTACGGCTGTTCTCGTCGTCACTGCCTTTCCACAGATCGGGATAATGTTTCTCTATCTCGGATGGGAAGAGTCCGGCGAAAATCGCGTTACGGCTGTATGGTGTTGCTGTCGGCAGAAGTGAATAATAATAATCCTTAGTCATTCTGAAGTACGGATTAAGGAAAGGCTCCATCACGAGCCATTGGTCGAGACGCATACAATCCACTACGAATAAAAACACGGACTTATGATTATCCAGTTCGGGGAAGACATATTTATCCATTATCTGGTGTGAAAGAGTAGGAGCGTCATCGCCTTCTTCAGCGTTGACCCAGTCTTCGTAGTTCTTCTCGATGAATTTAGAAAACTCCGCGTTTGATTCTCTCTTCTGGTCGCTCAGTGTCTGCATAAGCCCAAGTTCCCTGTGCTCGCTGACATCGATCTCCCAGTTAGTCATCTTAGTGTAAAGATTAATCCATTCTTTCCAGTCAGGAGTATCGAAAAGAGCCGCGGACATCTTGTTAAATTCCTGTATATAATCACGTGATATCTGGTCGCCTTTGATCCGCTTGGATTCGAGCACTTTCTTACAGACCAGTAAAAGCTGGTTTGGATTTACGGGCTTAATGAGGTAATCGGAGATCTTATTTCCGATGGCGTCCTCCATAAGGCTTTCCGTCTCGTTCTTTGTAACCATAACGACGGGAAGCGCGGGCTTCAGGTCCTTTACTTCGACTAAAGTCTGAAGTCCGCCCATGCCGGGCATCATCTCGTCCATGAATACGAGGTCGTATTCATTTTCTTTTATCAATTGAAGGGCATCCTCGCCATTCGAAGCCTCGTTAACATCATATCCCTTTTGTTTGAGGAACATAATATTAGACTTCAGAAGGTCGATCTCGTCATCTACCCATAATATTTTTGTATTGGCCATAGTTGAATTACCGTTGAGTGAATTTTGCATGACAACTCCTGTATTTATATGTTTTCAGTCAAAAATGTATCAATCAGTCATGCAAATTTTTAGTGGTTTATAGTTTCTTATACTTAGTTAACAAAAAAATGTTTTAAAACGTCTCAATGATAGCTTAAA
>CALGOI010000195.1 GCA_937959065.1 uncultured Ignavibacteriota bacterium
AAATAGGATAAGAATGGTTAAATTTATATAACCATAAATATGTAAGGTGGATAATCAGGATATCGAAAAACCGGCTAAGCCAAGGGTTATATTCCATATCGACATGGACGCATTCTTCGCGTCGTGCGAGGAGGCGATAAACCCAAAGCTGAAGGAGATGCCGCTGGTAGTGGGCGGACGGAAGGAAGACCTGCGCGGGATCGTCACGTGCCCTAACTATAAGGCGCGCGCGCTGGGTGTGAGGACTGCCATGCCGATATTCAAGGCGGTGAAGCTTGCCCCGAATGCTAACTTCATCCGGGGAACGCGAGGTCTCTACAGCGATTACTCTAAGAAGGTGCGGGAGATATTTTACAGCTACACACCGGTGGTGCAGCCCATCAGCATAGACGAAGCCTATATGGATGTGTCGGACGTGTTGTTCAATTATGATAATGACGCGGAGAAGCTGGCGTACAAAATAAAGGACGAGATAAAGAGCAAGCTAAAGATAACGTGTTCGATCGGCGTGTCGTCGAGCAAATTGTGTTCAAAGATCGCATCGGATTTTAATAAACCGGACGGGGTGACGTATGTACCGCCGGGCGGGGAACAGGAGTTTCTCGCACCGCTGGAGATAGAGCGTATACCCGGCGTCGGCAAGGCGCTTTACGAGCGGCTGAAAAAGTACGGGATACTGAAGATAGGGGACGTGTTGAAATTCAATGAGGATTTTTTTGAGAAGGAGATCGGGCACTACTCATCATTCCTGTTAAGAGCGGCGAGGGGAATAGATAAACGCGAGGTAAGGACGGAAGAGGACGAGAGGAAGTCGCTTTCGAAGGAGACGACGCTGAGTAAGGATACCGACGACATGGATTTCCTGCGGAAGCAGTTGTATTACCTGCTGGAGCGGTCTTGCGCGCTGATGCGGAAGACGAAACTTATTGCCCGCACGATCACGGTGAAGGTGAAGTATTATGACTTTAAGGTAAACCAGAAGTCATATACAACGGCGAGGTATTCGAATTTGGAGCGGGATTTCAGCGAGGAGGCGGTGATACTGCTGGATAAGCTGATGTCGA
>CALGOI010000196.1 GCA_937959065.1 uncultured Ignavibacteriota bacterium
AAAACTATTCCTCCGTCACCCGATGCAAATCCCGTACTGGAATTAATGAAGTAAACTGCATACAGGTCAAAAAATGTATTACTTGTTTTAAAAGTCCAGTTTGCCCCGCCGTTTGTTGTGTGAAGTATTGTACCGGCATGTCCGACAATCACCCCTGTGTTTTGATCTATCATATAAACCGCATTGAGGTTATTATTGGTACTAACTGTTGATGTCATCCACCCATACGGCGGTGTTTGAGAGTAGGCTAAATTAATTGCAAAAAATAAGAACAGTGAGACCCCTAATAGGTATGGCTTTGAGTTCATAATTGATTCTCCCTTACTTTTTTAAGTTTTCTTGCCAGAAATGAGGAAAACCCACTATCTTAGTAATATTACTAAAATTGAATGTAATAAATTAGTAATATTACTTTAAATTGATTTTAGCTTATTTATACTCGTTTGTCAAGAGCTAAAATTAGAAACTATAGTAAAACTAAGTATTTAGCTAAGGAACTATAGTTAAGTTGGCTGGCTATGTCTACATTTTTTTACAGTTGTCAGGGATATATTTTTGAAGTGGAATAATTATCAAAAATCCTTATTTTACAGTGTGTTGTTTATTAAATTCCTCTAAATGAACTCAAAAACGGATTGTATTTTTTGCAAGGTTGTGTCAGGTGAATTGCCTTCCTACAAAATCTATGAGGATGATAAATTTTTAGGTATTCTTGACCTTTTTCCGGGAGTAAAAGGCATGGCGCTACTATTAACAAAAGACCATTATGATTCTTACATTCTGGATATGCCTGACGATATTTTTTCTGAATACATGCAAACCGCAAAAAAACTCGGCAAGATAATTGACGAAAAGTTGAAAGTAAACCGCACCGCCCTGGTAATGGAAGGTATGGGAGTAAATCATGCACATATAAAGTTTTATCCGTTACACGGGCTCGGTGAGCAATTCGAAGCAATTTCACCGAAAGAGAAGAAATTCTTTGAGAAATATGAAGGATATATTTCTACTCTAATGGGACCAAAAGCTAGCGATGAGGAATTAGAGGAGATTCAAAATCTATTTCTATAATATTCCATTTCACTTAACTTACCATTCCCAATTCCAATTACAGCAAAGCAATAAAATTAAAATCGAACTATATTGAGATATAATCATTTAGAAATCGAAAAAAAATGGCAGAAGTACTGGGATGAAAATAAAACGTACCGAACACCTGCATTCGATGAATTAGACAAAGATAAACCTAAATTTTACGCTCTGGACATGTTCCCTTACCCCAGTGGTGACGGGTTACATGTCGGCCATCCGGAGGGATATACAGCTACGGATATCATAGCGCGATATAAAATGATGCGCGGATTCAATGTAATGCACCCGATGGGCTGGGACGCTTTCGGACTACCGACTGAGCAGTTTGCCCTGAAAACAGGAATACATCCTAAGATCAGGACCGAAGAATGTATTGCCAGATTCAAGGCACAGCTCAAATCCCTCGGCTTTGCTTATGACTGGGACAGAGAAGTATCTACATCCGACCGGGATTTTTACAAGTGGACTCAATGGATATTTTTAGAACTTTATAATTCATACTACGACGATGCTGAAGATAAGGCAAAATCAATATCTGAACT
Organism: uncultured Ignavibacteriota bacterium; assembly: GCA_937959065.1. GTDB lineage: Bacteria > Bacteroidota > Ignavibacteria > Tepidaquicellales > Tepidaquicellaceae > JAEYVS01. The sequence continues at coordinate 1,635 of CALGOI010000196.1, forward strand.
CAAAATACCCGATGAATTATCCGATGAAGAGAAGCGCGAGTATATAAATTCACACCGCCTGGCATACCTGGAGGATGGTCCGGTAAACTGGTGCCAGGAGCTTGGTACAGTATTGGCGAATGAAGAAGTAGCCGAGCAGACTGAAAAAGGCTATACAGTTGTTAAGAAGTATATGAAGCAGTGGAAGCTTCGAATTACGAAATATGCTGACAGATTACTTAAAGATCTCAATACCCTGGACTGGCCGGAGAATATAAAGGAGATACAGCGTAACTGGATAGGACGAAGTGAAGGCGCGACGATAAAGTTTAAAATAAAAACAACAGCCACTAGTGAAGAGCATGAGATCATTGTATTCACGACACGACCAGATACTCTTTTCGGTGCTACATATATGGTACTTGCTCCTGAACATTCACTGGTTGAAAAGATCACTACTGGAGAGCATAAATCAGAGGTTAATAAATATGTAGAAGACAGTGATAAAAAATCGGATATAG